>JALZNB010000126.1 GCA_030857905.1 Actinomycetota bacterium | reverse complement strand
GGTAGGAGCGGTTGACCTGGGCGCTGTCGGTGCCACCCAGCTCACTGCCGACGTTGAACTCCAGCAGCTTGAACGACGTGCCGTCGTGGTAGGCGTCGGCACGGCCGTGCAGCGGGGGGCGACCGGTGGCACCGCGGCACATCAGCTCGGCCAGCCGCCGGTCCGTGCCCAGCTCGGCGCAGAAGCGCAGCAGGTCGCCGTCACAGAGGCGCTCGGGCAAGGACACCAGCAGGTCGAACAGGGCGGAGAGGTCGTCGGCGAAGCCGCGGACCTCGGTCTCCGGCACGAACACGGGACGATCGAGCAGCAGGCTGCCGAACGACTTGGCGTAGACATCGGGGAGGGCAACCTTGCGGGCGACCGCGGTCAGCTCGGACCCGGGCCTACGGCAGTTCTCCAGGTATTCGTTTGTAATGCTGTTGGGCACTAGTTCCCCTGCTGATTGTTCGGAGCAGACTAAACGTCACAACCGGAAGACGAATGGAGGAACCAGACCTTCGGCGAACGCGCGAGGTTTTCGTGAACGCGCGAAAAGCAGAAGCCACTTCGTTACCCCGGTAAGGACCCTGCGCTAAATGCGCAGCAGCCGGGAACATCTTATAATATGGCGACATCACGGTCAAGGATAACCGTCCGTCACACGGCGTGCTTCCCTGGCGCAGAATCTTGCCGAAAACCCCAACAATCGCACCGGGAATTACTCCGAACGTCGCATGAATACCGCCGATCGGCTCAACGCGGCGAGCGGACGCGGCCCGCGCCGGGAGCGCGGCGGCGAGGCCGCGGGGCGCCCGTGGCGGTGTGACGTGGTCGATGCCGGGAGCGACGGAGATCAGTACGGAGATCAGTACACTGTGGTCGTCCCCCCGGTCCGAGCGCGGCCGGGAGTGATGCGGAGGACGTGGAGACGAGCCCCCGGCGCGACTGTGAGGACAGTCGGGGACGAGGACAATGTGGACGTGGAGGACACTCGCTTCCTCAATGCGGGAAGCGCGAAACTTCGACCGCTGACAGTGTCACGGCCCCGGAGTCCTCTCGCGACCCGGCATGGAGAGCGTTGTCCGGTTTCACTCCATTAGCACGGTCTGCTTCGAACACGAGTCGACCCTGTCGATATCCGACCCCCGCCTCGCGGTGACAATGTCGACAGACCACGACTCGCGGATGACTGCGAGCAGTTCTCGGTGACCGGCGCCGCGGCCGGAGGCGATGCCGAGGGGAAAAGCGGACAGGTGGTCGATATCCGGGTCCCGCCCGAGCGCAGCGGGCGCCCGTCGGCCCATCTCGGCAATCATGTACACGGTCGATCCCGCCACGGCCGGGATCGCCTCACGGGCTTGGTCGAAAGCGGCCCCGGCCCGGGAGGTGTCTCCGATCCGGGCCACCGGCCGGGTCCCCGCCGGACCCCTCGGCACCGCTCGACACGCCACCGGTCTTCCTCCAGTCGCCCCCTCGCGCGCACCGAATGTCGAGTGCCCGATCGACGAGATGAACCGGTACACGTACGGTGGTGAGGTGGGTGAACGCCTGAGCATCGAGACGTCCGCGGGCACCTTCGACGCGGTGGCCGCCGGGCCCGCGGATGGCAGGCCTGTGCTGCTGTTGCACGGATTCCCGCAATCCAGCCTTGAATGGGATCACCAACTGCACGCCCTCGGCGACGCGGGCTACCGCGCGGTGGCCTTCGACCAACGCGGCTACTCGCCAGGCGCACGACCGGCCGAGGTCGGCGACTACGCCGTCAAGCACCTGGTGGCCGACGTCCTCGCCGTCGCCGACAGTGTCGGCTGGACCCGCTTCGACCTGGTCGGCCACGACTGGGGTGCGGTGGTCGCGTGGGTGGCCGCGAGCCGCCACCCGGCACGGATACGCACGCTGACCGCGGTGTCGGTGCCGCACCCCGTCGCGTTCCAAAAAGCCATCGATGGTGACGAGGACCAGGGACGGCGTTCGCGGTACATCGGGATATTTCACCGGCCCGGGGTGATGGAGGCGACTTTCGCCGAAGACCCCGGGGCGGTCTTCGGGCGGATGTTCGGGCAGGCGGTACCGGCCGACCACGTGCGCCGGTACGTCGAACGGTTCGCCGAGAAGGGGGCGCTGACCGCGGCACTGAACTGGTACCGCGCGAACGTGAACCTGGGCGAATCGGTGGGCGAGGTCGTCACACCGACGCTGTACGTGTGGAGCACCGAGGACGTCGCCGTGGGTGCCGTCGCGGCACGAGACTGCGAGAAGTGGGTGACCGGGCCGTACCGCTTCGAGGTGCTCGACGGCGTCTCGCACTGGGTGCCGGAACAGGCGGCGGACCGCCTCGGCGGGCTGCTGATCGAACACTTCGAGGCCCATCCGGCGTAGTTCCGGGTCAGGCGCGCAGATAGGTGGCGAGTCCGCCGTGCTGTTCGTCGGCGATGAACACCGAGGGAACCGTCAGGATGATCGTTTCCGCGTGGGCCATGCAGGCCCATGCCGAGTCGCCCCAGGGATCGGCGACCTTGAGCTCGGCGGCTGTGGCGCACGGGTCCGGTTTGCCGAGTTGACACCGCGTGGGGTGGGTGAGGTCGTGGTGCCGGTCGGCGGCCAACCGGAGGTCGTTGGCGAGTTTGGCGACCTGGTGGTTGGCGGTGATCGCGAGTTGCCGTTCGGTGCGGACGGCGGTGATGGCGGCCAGGCGGAGTTCCAGGTTGTCGGCGACGATCTCCGCGAGTTGGGTGAGCGCGCTGGTGTCGGTGACCTCGTGGGGCTCGGTGTCGATGACGGTGACCGTTCCGAGCCGGTGTCCGTCGGCGGTCACGATGGGCGCGGCGGCGTAGAAACGCAGGCCGAGCTCCCCGCGCACCAGGGGATGATCGAGGGTGCGCGGGTCGACGACGGCGTCGTTGACGACATAGGGCCCGTCATGGAACACCGCCGAGGCGCACAGGCCGGGTTCGACACCGACTTGGTCGACACCGTCGAGGCCGTGGCGTGCGGCGAACCACACGCGATCGGTGTCCACGATCGACACCGTGGAGATGGGGGTGCCGAACACGCCCGCCGCGAGCCGCGCGATCCGTTCGAAGGTGCCGTCACGAGGTGCGTCGAGGATCTCGTACCGGTGGACAGCGGCGACGCGGTCGGGGTCGTCGAGCGTCAACCCGGATGCGACCGGGTCGGGCTGGTCACTGATGTCGCTGACTGTCATAGGGCAGGGCTCCTTCGATCTCACCAAACCGCGACTGGTCTCAGGCAGCGGCGTGACCAGGGTAGTCGTTGCTCGAAGACAACAGTCACCGGTTCCGCGTCTTGGGATCGATCCTCGGGCTGCCGCGCTCCACAGGGAGAGCCGTGTCCTCAATGGACCAAGACTGCTCCATTCGAGTGAAAACCCACGACAGGCGTGAGCGCGTCAACAAGAAGCGGAAGACCTAGTCGTCCTTCGCAGGACAATCGGATCGATGGCATTCGCGACCGCGAGGACCCGTCATTGTTCAGATTGGCCGATCCGATACCGAACCAGGGCGGCCCACCGGATGGCGGTGGCCTGTTCACCCAGTCGACCATCAGCACATCGGGCACCGTCCAGCCGTGGCCCCCTCAGACCATTCGGCCGCACAATCACGGGACTGCCACGAGGTTCTCCTGTTCGGACTGGCCCGTAACCCGGGGTCCGCACGAAGTTCCGGTTCACTCTGAAGTCAACGGTCCACGAATCCGATGAATCCGGTGGATTTCGGACAATCAATACCTGGAATCAGTTGAACTCTCCGGTGTTTGCGCACCCTTGAACGGCGTGCAACAGTTGCGTTCACAAAGGTCAGGGAGGTGAAGAAATGAAGATAAAACTGGAGTTCACCATTCACTGCTCTCGGTCAGACATCGTGAATGTCACACGCCACGTCGTCATGGCGCTCGCACTGACACTCGCCATGGTGGTCAGTCACCCGGCCGCGGTCGCGTTGCTGGCGAGGTAACGAGCGCCCAGGGTCCGCTGTGGTCGGCCGGGTCGGCCGACCACAAACGATCAAAACCCGGGTGAAGTCGCCGAGCGGCGAATCCTCGAT
>JALZNB010000119.1 GCA_030857905.1 Actinomycetota bacterium | reverse complement strand
GGGCGGAGCAGCCACCGCTCATCGGCAGGTCATGGACCTGGGATGCTCGAAGGACGCGGCCGATCAGTCCTCGTCGGTCGCCCAATCGAACGTTCGGGTGACGGCCTTCTTCCACTGCGCGTAGGTCTTCTCTCGCGCCGAGTCCTCCATCGACGGTGCCCATTCCTTGTCCTTGGCCCAGTTCGAGCGAATGTCGTCCTCGCTCTTCCAGAACCCGACGGCCAACCCGGCCGCGTAGGCGGCACCCAGGGCGGTGGTCTCCGCGACGACCGGGCGGATCACCGGGACACCCAGGATGTCGGCCTGGAACTGCATCAGCAGCTCGTTGCCGACCATGCCGCCGTCGACTTTCAGCGCGGTCAGCGGAACACCGGAGTCGGCGTTCATCGCATCGATCACCTCGCGGGTCTGGAACGCCGTCGCCTCAAGGACCGCGCGGGCCAGGTGGCCCTTGTTGACGAATCGCGTCAGGCCGACGATCGCGCCACGGGCGTCGGATCGCCAGTAGGGGGCGAACAGGCCGGAGAACGCGGGGACGAAGTAGCAGCCGCCGTTGTCCTCGACCGAGCGGGCGTGCGTCTCGATCTCGGCGGCCGAGCCGATCATGCCCAGGTTGTCCCTGATCCACTGCACCAGCGAGCCGGTGACCGCGATCGAGCCCTCCAGCGCGTACACCGGATCGTTCGACCCGATCTTGTAGCACACCGTTGTCAGCAGACCGTTCTCGCTCATCACCTGCTCGGTTCCGGTGTTGAGCAACACGAAGTTGCCGGTGCCGTAGGTGTTCTTGGCCTCGCCGGGGGACAGGCACGCCTGGCCGAACGTCGCGGCTTGCTGGTCGCCGAGGATGCCCGCGATGGGAATCCCGGCGAGGGCACCGCGGTCGCGTACCTTGCCGTACTCCTCCGAGGACGAGCGGATCTCCGGCAGCATCGACAGCGGAATCGCCATCTCCTCGGCGATGTCCGCATCCCAGTCCAAAGTGGACAGATCCATGAGCAGGGTTCGCGAGGCGTTCGTCGGATCGGTGACGTGCACACCGCCGTTGGTGCCGCCGGTCATGTTCCACAGCACCCACGAGTCCATGTTGCCGAACAGCAGGCCACCCGCGTCGGCCCTGGCCCGCGCGCCGTCGACGTTGTCGAGAATCCAGCGGATCTTCGGACCGGAGAAGTAGGTCGCCAGTGGCAGCCCGGTCTTCGCCCGGTAACGCTCCTGCCCGCCGCCGAGCTTGCCGAGTTCGGTGACGATGCGGTCGGTCCTGGTGTCCTGCCAGACGATCGCGTTGTACACCGGTTCACCGGTCTCGCGGTCCCACACCACCGCGGTCTCGCGCTGGTTGGTGATCCCGACGGCGACGAAATCGGCGGTGTCGAGGTCGGCCTTGGCCACCGCGCCCGCCACCACCGCCCGGGTGTTCTCCCAGATCTCCTTCGGATCGTGTTCCACCCAGCCCGCTCGAGGGAAGATCTGCTCGTGCTCGCGCTGGTCGACCGCGACCACCCGGCCGTCGTGGCTGAAGATCATGCACCGGGTCGAGGTCGTGCCCTGGTCGATCGCGGCAACGTATGAGGTCATCTGCTTGGTTCGCCTTTCGGTCACGCTGGCAGGACGAGGGAGAGCAATCCGGCGAGCACACCGCCGACGACGGGGCCCGCGATCGGCACCCACGCGTAGTTCCAGTTGGCCGGGCCCTTGCCCCGGATCGGCAGCACCGCGTACGCGAGGCGCGGCCCGAGGTCACGGGCCGGGTTGATGGCGTAACCGGTCGGGCCACCGAGCGAACTGCCGATGCCGATGACGACGAACGCCACGGCCGCGTAGCCGAGCGCCGAGTTGCCGAAGTCCGGGACACCACCCTCGCCCATCTTGGTCGTCGGGCTGGTCAACACCCAGAAGACCAGCACGAACGTCGCGATGACCTCTGTGGTGAAGTTCCAGACGTAGTTTGGCACTGTCGGGCCGGTCGCGAAGACGCCAACGGTGCCGGTGTTGTCCTCGTTGGTGTCGAATTGGAGCTTGTAGGTCACCCAACAGAGCACCGCGCCGATGAAGGCGCCGACCAACTGGCCGATCAGGTACGGCGGCACATTCGACCAGTCGAGTTTGTCGCCCGCGGCCAAACCGAGGGTGACCGCCGGATTCAGGTGCGCCCCACTCGGCGCGGCGATGCTGGCGCCGACGAAGACGGCGAAACCCCAGCCAAAGGTGATCAACAGCCAACCGCCCTGATAGCCGAGCGATTTGTTCAGCACCGTGTTCGCCACGACACCGCATCCCAGCAGGATCAGGGCCGCGGTGCCCATCAACTCCCAGAGCACGATCTCGCCGAAGTTCAGGCCCATGCCGGTCTCCCTCGCGCTGTGCAGCGGAGGCGGCCGACGGCCTGTGGTGGGGACGGCGGCACTGCCTACCCTGAGTGAGATCGGACGTTACCGCCGCGTACGTCGACTGTCCATGACGCCGTTTGGCGGTAGCGTGGTCGTGATCGGACGCCGGTACGAGCATCGGAGGCGGACAGTGGCCAACCGCAAACCAGGGCTCGCGACCCCACACTCCACATCGGACGAATTCGGTGGCGGGCTGGGCGGTGCCCAGCGGGAACGGGCCTGGGCCCGACTCGGCGAGGAGACCTTCGACGTCGTGGTGATCGGTGGCGGTGTCGTCGGAGTCGGCACCGCGCTGGACGCCGCCACCCGCGGCTTGCGCGTCGCCCTCGTCGAGGCCCGTGACCTGGCATCGGGCACGTCGAGTCGGTCGAGCAAGCTTTTCCACGGCGGTCTGCGCTATCTCGAGCAGTTGGAGTTCGGGCTGGTCCGCGAGGCCCTGCGCGAGCGCGAACTGATGCTCACCCGGCTCGCGCCGCACCTGGTGAAGCCGGTCAGCTTCCTCTATCCGCTGACCAAGCGGATCTGGGAACGCCCGTACACCGCCGCGGGCTTGTTCCTGTACGACAGGCTGGGCGGCGCCAAGTCGGTGCCCGGTCAGCGGCACCTCAGCCGGGCGGGCGCGCTGCGGATGGTGCCCGCGTTGAAGCGGTCCGCGCTCATCGGCGGCATCCGCTACTACGACGCCCAATCCGATGACGCCCGCCACACCATGACAGTCGGTCGTACGGCGGCCCACTACGGAGCCGTCGTGCGCACCTCGACCCAGGTCGTCGATTTCATCCGGGAAGCCGACCGCGTCTCCGGCGTTCGCATCCGCGATGTGGAGGACGGCAGGGAGACCGACGTCCGGGCGAACGTGGTGATCAACTGCGCGGGTGTGTGGACCGACGAACTGCAACGCGTCTCCGGCAGCAGGGGCCGATTCCGGGTGCGCGCGAGCAAGGGCGTCCACATCGTCGTCCCGCGCGACCGCATCGTGTCGGAATCGGGGGTGATCCTGCGTACCGAGAAGTCGGTGCTGTTCGTCATCCCGTGGCGCAACCACTGGATCGTCGGCACCACCGACACCGACTGGAACCTCGACCTCGCCCACCCGGCGGCCACCAAGAAGGACATCGACTACATCCTCGACCACGTCAACACGGTCCTGGCGACCCCACTGACCCACGCCGACATCGAGGGGGTCTACGCGGGCCTGCGGCCCCTGTTGGCCGGGGAGAGCGAGGAGACCTCGAAGCTGTCGCGCGAACACGCGGTAGCCCGCGTCGCGCCCGGTCTGGTGGCGATCGCGGGCGGCAAGTACACCACCTATCGGGTGATGGCGGCGGACGCCGTCGACGCGGCGTCGGTCGACCTGCCGGGACGGTTGCAGCCCTCGATCACCGATCAGGTACCACTGTTGGGCGCGGACGGCTATCACGCGCTGGTGAATCAGGCCGACCTGCTGGCCACGCGATACGGGATCCACCCGTATCGCGTCCGGCATCTGCTCGACCGGTACGGCTCCCTGATCCACGAGGTCCTCGGGCTCGCCGACGAACGCCCGGAACTGTTGAAGCCGGTGACCGCGGCGCCGGACTACCTCCTGGTGGAGATCGTGTACGCGACCAGCCACGAAGGGGCGCTGCACGTGGAGGACACGTTGGCCCGGCGTACCCGCATCTCGATCGAGTACCCGCATCGAGGGGTGGACTGTGCGCGGCAGGTCGCCGAGCTGATGGCGCAGACACTGGGATGGGACGCCGAGCAGACCGAGCGGGAGATCGCGGTCTATCTGGACCGGGTCACCGCGGAGCGGGACTCGCAGGCCCAGCCTGATGATGAGGCCGCTGACGCCACCCGCTCGGCCGCCCCGGAGAGCCGGGCGCATTTGGAGGAACCGGTCGCCTAGGTTCTCGCTCGCCGGACCGCGCGGAGGCCTACGGTCAGGCCGGAAGCAGATCGGAGATGTGCTGGAGCAGTCGCCGGTGATCGGCCGGGGAAATCGTGGTCCACGAGTCGCCCGAGGCGCTGACTCGGCGGATTTGGACGTAGCGGCCCTCGGCGGTGTCGAAGTAGCTGACCACGCGGTCCACTCGGGTCCGGCGGCCCCAGCGGTCCCGGGTGGCCGCGCCGAACTGGCCTTGGCCGGTGAGGTCGCCGATCATGTCCTTGAGGGCCTCGGCGTCGGCGTGACGCAGGCCGGTGGCCCGCAGGGCGTTGGCGAACCCGGCCGGGGTGGGGGCCTGCGCGGCCTTCTCGAAATCGCTGGTCGGCAACGTGATCGACTGGCCCGGTCCGGCGGGGGTCCGCGGCAGCGCCGACAGTGCGAACCGGGGGAGGCCGGACGCTTCCGCGAAGCGCAGCGTGACCTCGTCCCGGGCCAGGGTGGCGAGCACGGCGTCATCGCCCGTCGCGGCGGCGAGGACGCGGAGAGGCCCGTCCACCCACAGGCGCGCGTCGATCTCCCGGTCCGGGCGGGCGAGCAGGTGCATCAACCGTTCCGCCGTGGGGTCGAGGTCCACCGACCGGCCGAGGCCACGGCGTTCCATCGAGTCCCAGGCCCGGGCGACGAGCCCGGCGCGCTCGACGTCCGTGCGGCCGGGAGACGGCACCTTGAGGATGAGCGGCAGTCGCTCGATCCCCAGGTGCTCGGCGAGCACGTCGAACTCCAGGGCCGAGAGCGTGACCGTTCCCGGCTCCCCGAAGTCGAACAACGCCGTCATCTCAACCGCCGATCACCGTCGGCGGCAACTGGTGCTCCTCGCCGTCGACGGAGACCGACTCGGTGACCTGGTCGGTCGAGCCGAGATCGCGGCGACGGCCGCTGACCGGCCTGCTCGGGGTGTTGTCGGTGTCGCCGAACCACTGGCTGGAACCGAGGGCCTCGGTGCCGAAGCGGCGCATCGCGAGTTTGTCGCCAGCCGACGACGGAGCCGCGCCCGCAGGCGCACCGCCGGAACCCAGTGGGGTGCCGGAGGTTCCTGGGGCCGGGGCGGTGTTGGCGATGTCGTCCATCGCGCTCGTCGGGGATGCCGACGTGCGACGGTCGCGCCCACGATCGCCCGGCCTGCCGGCGGCGGGCCTGCTGCCGGGGGT
>JALZNB010000109.1 GCA_030857905.1 Actinomycetota bacterium | reverse complement strand
GAGCGAGGGTCCGGCTTGCGAGCCTGCCCATTGCGACCTCCATGTCGTGCGACGAGCCTGTCCACGCCTGACAGGCGAATCGCACCGAACCATGGTTACCGGCCGGTATCAAGGTGTGTCGGGATTTCCTGAGCGATCAGACCAGCGGATGCGGCTATCCGGTTGATCCGGGCGAGAGGGCCCGCCTGCCGTGCCGTTCGTCGACCGGATCGGGCATCTTGCCTGATCATCACGTGTCGTGCGGCGCGTCGGGGTCCGCGCGCGATTGACCACTTGACACACTGGGGGCCGAGAGCGCGGGAGGGATACCCATGGCCGAGGCGATAGAAACCGCACTTGTCCACGCCGCGCGCCTGACCGCGGCCGGATGTCCGGAAGACGCGATCGCCGTGCTGCGTCCGGTCATCACGGCACGCCCCGACCACCCGGAAGCCTGGTGCAGGCTCGCCGCCGCACTGCTCGACGCGGGCAGCCCGCAACTCTGCCTCGACGCGGCGAAACGTGCCATCACGCTGGGTGAACGCTCCTGGGCGCACCGCCTGGCCAGCCTCGCGCTGACCGAACTCGAACGGCACGACGAGGCCGCGGTGTCCGCGCGAGAAGCCGCCCGGCGCGACCCGGCCGACTGGCGCAACCACGTGACGCTCGCCGAGGCCCTCGGGCCGACCTCGCCGCACGAAGCACTCGACGCGGCCGAGCGCGCCGTCGAGACGGCGCCCGACGAGGCCAGGGTGCACGAGGTACTCGGCAAGGCGGCGGCGGGAGCGGGCGACTACCCGCTGGCCAAGAACGCCTACACCGACGCGCTGCGACTCGACCCGACCAACACCGCCGTGCGCGCCGAACTGACCCGACTGAACGGGGTGCGCGCTCGACGTCCCGCGCTCCAGGAGGGGCCCGCGTTCGGCCGGGCCCAGCGGATCTCGTTATGGCTGGGACTGCGGCGGTGCGGAGGGTGGCTCGGTGGCGGCTCGTTCGTGCTGCTGATCGCCGGACTGCCCAAGCCGAGTCCCCTGCTGGTGTGGTTCGCGCTGGCTTTACTGGTGACCGTGGTGGCGATGGCGGCGGTGGCCCTACGCGGGGTGCCCCGCGAGGTGACGCCGAAGGCGCTGGTCCGGCGGGAGCCGCTGCTGACGACGGGGGTGGCGCTCTTGCTGCTGGGACTGCTGTTCCTGACCGTGTGGACAATCGCGTTGGCCCTCGGGGCGAGCGGAATGCAGTTGCTGACACCCGCGTTGATCGTGGCCGCGGGTGCGGTGGGGGTCGGCTGGTACGGCCTCTGGCGGATGCGTTCGTTCGCCCGTTAGGTACCGACCGTCGTCGAGCATCTTGCGCTATCTGACCGACTTCGTGGGCGGTGGCCTCACCTCGTACGAGAAGAAGTCGACGATCGTCGATAACGCTGAACACGCGCTGGCCTACGGCTACATGTCGGACGCCGGGCAAGGCGTCACCTTGAGGGGCGTCGTGCCTGTGAAGGGATCGGTTGTGGCCTTCAACCCGCGCTACATACACGCGGTCGCACCGATTTTTGGTGACCAGTACAGGATTACAGACAGTGCTTTTGTTGGTCGCATGGGATCGACCGGCGAGCTGATTCCTTGGAGCTGAGATCCACCTTCAAAATTCGCCCGGGTAGTCAAACAATTCGGGGCGGGTTTTGGTTATCCCAGATCGCCTACTTCGGACTGGACACGGGCACGGACACCGTGGGCGACCTGTTCAGCGACGTCACCTCCGCAGACCCCGTGATCATCGAAGACAACGGCTACCCGCTCCTGGTCGGCAGCGACAGCGAAGCCAAGGTCAAGCCGTGCACGGTCGACCAGGTTCTCAAAGACAAGCGTTGCGGTGACCTCAAGGTCGTGGTGATCGACGCAGCCAAGATGCCGTTCATTTCCCGCAACATCAGCTTGGCCTGGGGTGAAGGTCGGCAGTCCATCCTGAACCGGGATGCCGACGACAACAACCGGGCAGCTCGCTACCGGCAGAGTTGTCGGTCAGGCACGTACAAGAAGCAATATCCGAAGGGCAGTTGCGACGAGTTTGAGTTCGCTTCCAGCCGCCAGGGTGGCGACGGTGCCAGGGTCGAGGAAGTACCGTCGCGGGAGCAGAGCTGCCAAGGTGGCACGCTCAGCACCTCGTACCGCTACCAGCAGATCAACGACGGGGATGAGTTCGTGGTCGTGATCGCCAATCCCGACAAGATCGCCGGCGAACCCTACGCGGGCGTGGACATCGCCAAGGAACAGTCATGCGGGATCTAGCCGAGCGCTACGCCTGGTTCGACCAGGCAAGGGACATGGATATGACGTTGGCCGTCATCACCAGTCGCAGCGGCGGTGAAGTCGTCTCGCTCTACGGGGGCGACCCCGCAGAGCCTGTGGGCATGCTGCCCTTCCAACAAGCCTTTGTATCCGAAGAGGACTTCGGCCGCTACTTTCACTTGCAGGTAAAGAACCTGGACGGTTACGTGGTAGCGATCGAGCCGAACGGCTGGAGCGGCAACATCCCGGAGATCGCCCGCCGTGCCTCGGTCGCAGGCGGACAGTTCTTTTCGGTGTACTGGAGTCCGTCCGCTTCCGGGGTGCTGCAAGCAATTGACGGCACAGTCACGGCCAGCTTCGATCCAGTGCTGCTCGACCCAACCTCAGCGTTCGACGTGAACCCCGCCTGGGCAAGCGAAACCGACTTCGCAAGAGTTGACCGTCTGCGCTCGACCTGTCTGGCGTTCCTCGAACAACAGACCGGTCTTGCCGTCGAACGTGCCTGGTTCGACGAGCCGTTGCCGACCTACCGAATCCCTGACCCGGACGAACTACTCAAAGATGTCAACGACGCCCGCCTGCCGTAACGGGCAACTCTAACTCTCGCAGCTCATCCCGGGGCCGCCTTAGACCACATCTCATTTGGGGTTGTTGTGGGTGAGCAGGTCGAGTTTGACGGCTCGGCGGTAGCAGATGATCGCGCAGGCGAGCTGCGTGAATGCCAGGTAGTGGGCTGCTTTGCGTTCGTAGCG
>JALZNB010000071.1 GCA_030857905.1 Actinomycetota bacterium | reverse complement strand
CAGCAGCCGCTCGGTGGTAAGGCGCAGTTCGGCGGCCAGCGCTTCGGCGAGATGGAGGTGTGGGCGATGCAGGCGTACGGCGCCGCCTACGCACTTCAGGAGCTGCTCACGATCAAGTCCGACGACGTGCTGGGCCGCGTGAAGGTCTACGAGGCCATCGTCAAGGGCGAGAACATCCCCGAGCCGGGCATCCCCGAGTCGTTCAAGGTGCTGATCAAGGAGATGCAGTCGCTGTGCCTCAACGTCGAGGTGCTCTCCAGCGACGGCATGTCCATCGAGATGCGCGAGACCGACGAGGACGTCTTCCGCGCGGCGGGCCGGGGGCGGCGAGATCAGTTGACGACGTCGTCCACGGACGGCGACTCGTTGCGCGAGAGGTTGATGCCCAGGTTGGCCGCGGCCCGCTCCAGGTCCTCGTCGTCACCGTCGCGCATCTCGATGGCAGCGCCGTCGCTGGAGAGCACCTCGACGTTGAGGCACAGCGACTGGAGCTCCTTGAGCAGCACCTTGAAGGATTCCGGGATGCCCGGCTCCGGGATGTTCTCGCCCTTGACGATCGCCTCGTAGACCTTCACCCGGCCGAGCACGTCGTCCGACTTGATGGTGAGCAGCTCCTGCAGCGTGTATGCCGCGCCGTAGGCCTGCATCGCCCAGCACTCCATCTCACCGAAGCGCTGGCCACCGAACTGGGCCTTACCGCCGAGCGGCTGCTGGGTGATCATCGAGTACGGGCCGGTCGACCGGGCGTGGATCTTGTCGTCGACCAGGTGGAGCAGCTTGAGGATGTACATGTAGCCGACCGAGACCGGGTACGGGAACGGCTCGCCGCTGCGGCCGTCGAGGAGGATGGCCTTGCCGTCCTCCTTGACCATCCGCTCGCCGTCGCGGTTGGGCAGGGTCGAGCCGAGCAGACCGGTGAGCTCGTTCTCCCGGGCACCGTCGAACACCGGGGTGGCGGTGTTCGTGTCGGGCTCGACGTCGTAGAGCTCCTCGGGCAGTTTCGCCGCCCAGTCCGGGTTGCCGTCGATCTTCCAACCCTGTTTGGCGATCCACCCGAGGTGGGACTCCAGGATCTGACCGATGTTCATACGACGGGGCACACCGTGGGTGTTCAGCACGACGTCGACGGGAGTGCCGTCGGGCAGGAACGGCATGTCCTCGGCGGGGAGGATCTTGCCGATGACGCCCTTGTTGCCGTGTCGACCGGCGAGCTTGTCGCCGTCCTGGATCTTGCGCTTCTGCGCCACGTAGACCCGGACCAGCTCGTTGACCCCGGGGGGCAGCTCGTCCTCGTCCTCGCGGCTGAAGACGCGGATGCCGATGACCTTGCCGGTCTCGCCGTGCGGCACCTTCAGCGAGGTGTCGCGGACCTCGCGGGCCTTCTCACCGAAGATCGCGCGCAGCAGGCGCTCCTCCGGGGTCAGCTCGGTCTCGCCCTTGGGCGTGACCTTGCCGACCAGGATGTCGCCCGCGCCGACCTCGGCACCGATCCGGATGATCCCGCGCTCGTCGAGGTCGGCGAGGACCTCCTCGGAGACGTTCGGGATGTCCCTGGTGATCTCCTCGGCGCCCAGCTTCGTGTCGCGCGCGTCGATCTCGTGCTCGTCGATGTGGATCGAGGTGAGCACGTCGTCCTGCACGAGGCGCTGCGACAGGATGATCGCGTCCTCGTAGTTGTGCCCTTCCCACGGCATGATCGCCACGAGCAGGTTCTTGCCCAGCGCCATCTCGCCGTCTTCGGTGCACGGACCGTCGGCGAGGACCTGGCCCGCCTCGATCCGGTCACCCTCGGCGACGATGGGCTTCTGGTTGATGCAGGTGCCCTGGTTGGAGCGACGGAACTTGTGCAGACCGTGGGTCTGGCGGGTGCCGTCGTCGGCCATGACCGTGATGAAGTCCGCGGACAGCTCCTCGATCACACCGCCCTTGGACGCGACGACGAGGTCGCCACCGTCGACGGCGGCGCGCAGCTCCATGCCGGTGCCGACCAGCGGGGACTCGCTGCGCAGCAGCGGCACCGCCTGACGCTGCATGTTCGCGCCCATCAGGGCCCGGTTCGCGGCGTCGTGTTCGAGGAACGGGATCATCGCGGTCGCGACGGAGACCATCTGCCGGGGCGAGACGTCCATGTAGTCCACGTCGAACGGCTCGATGAACTCGGGAGCGCCGCCCTTCTTGCGGACCAGGACGCGCTCTTCCTCGAAGTGGTTGTTGTCGTCGATCGGCGCGTTGGCCTGCGCGATGACGTGCCGGTCTTCCTCATCCGCGGTGAGGTAGTCGATCTGGTCGGTGACCTGACCCTCGACGACCTTGCGGTACGGCGTCTCGATGAAGCCGAACGGGTTGACCCGCGCGTAGCTCGACAGCGAGCCGATCAGGCCGATGTTCGGGCCTTCGGGGGTCTCGATCGGGCACATGCGGCCGTAGTGCGAGTGGTGGACGTCGCGGACCTCCATGCCCGCGCGCTCACGGGACAGGCCGCCGGGGCCCAGCGCGGAGAGGCGGCGCTTGTGGGTCAGGCCCGCGACCGGGTTGGTCTGGTCCATGAACTGCGAGAGCTGCGATGTCCCGAAGAACTCCTTGATCGCGGCGACGACCGGCCGGATGTTGATCAGGGTCTGCGGGGTGATCGCCTCGACGTCCTGGGTGGTCATCCGCTCGCGGACGACGCGCTCCATGCGGGAGAGACCGACCCGGATCTGGTTCTGGATCAGCTCACCCACCGTGCGCAGTCGCCGGTTGCCGAAGTGGTCGATGTCGTCGACCTCGACCGGGATCTTGACCGCGTTCTCGCCCTCGCCGACCGTCATCTCGGTGTCGCCCGCGTGCAGGCGGACCAGGTACTCGATCGTGGTGACGATGTCGTCCTCGGACAGCACACCGGAGTTCTTCGGCAGCGCGAGGCCGAGCTTCTTGTTGGCCTTGTACCGGCCGACCTTGGCCAGGTCGTAGCGCTTGTCCTTGAAGAACAGGTTCTCCAGCAGGGTCTGCGCGGACTCCTTCGTCGGCGGTTCGCCCGGGCGCAGCTTGCGGTAGATGTCGAGCAGCGCCTCGTCGGTCCCGGCGGTGTGGTCCTTCTCCAGGGTCGCCAGCAGCGTCTCGGAGAAGTGGAACCGCTCGCGGATCGCCTCGGTGGTCCAGCCGAGCGCCTTGAGCAGCACGGTGACCGGCTGGCGGCGCTTGCGGTCGATGCGGACGCCGACGGTGTCGCGCTTGTCGACGTCGAACTCCAGCCAGGCGCCCCGGCTCGGGATGACCCGGACGTTGAACACGTCCTTGTCGGTCGTCTTGTCGATCGCGGTGTCGAAGTAGACACCCGGCGAACGCACGAGCTGCGACACCACGACGCGCTCGGTGCCGTTGATGATGAAGGTGCCCTTGTTGGTCATGACCGGGAAGTCACCCATGAACACCGTCTGGCTCTTGATCTCGCCGGTGGTGTTGTTGGTGAACTCGGCCGTGACGAACAGAGGCGCCGCGTAGGTCATGTCCTTGTCCTTGCACTCCTCGACGGAGGCCTTGACCTCGTCGAAGCGCGGGTCGGAGAAGGACAGAGACATGGAGCCGGAGAAGTCCTCGATCGGGGAGATCTCGTTGAGGACTTCCTCCAGGCCACCGACCGGGCTCTCGTCACCGGCGTCGATGCGGCGCTGGAACCACGCCTCGGCGCCGGTGAACCACTCGAACGACTGAATCTGCAGATCCAGCAGGTTGGGCGTGCTCAGGGGCTCGCGGATCTTGGCGAACGAGACCCGTCGGGGGGCGCCCGGGATGCCCGAGTTCGAAGCAGTGGAGTTGGTCGCAGCAGTGGCCTTGGTCGCGCGGGAGACTGCCAAGATGCGTCCTTCCAGGACTATGAGCGGTTGACAGTCACACCTACCACTCGCGCTAGCAAGTCGGTGATGCGCCTGTCAAGGGTGCCGTGGTGCCCAACATCCTAGCTCTTGGCAAAGGGCGTGCGGAAAGTGGGCAGCGCAAAGGGGCAGTCTAGCCACTAAAGGGGCGACTGTCGAGGCCCGCCGCTCAATCGGTCCTCCCGCTCGTCACGTGCTGGGTAACAGCGTGACCCCGAGGCGTCGCGTAGTCAAGATGCCACGCAGGAGACTCCACTTTTGCAGCAGTGCTCCCCGCGCTCACAGATCAGCCCTTGACCTGCGGAGATAGCACCTGGTACAAGACCGCGCATCAGCAGTTGGGCAGGGCCGCACCCGGCGGCAGGGGCTGGCCGAGCATGTCGAAGCCCGCGATCTTCCACGCTCCGTCGACCCGTTCGCCACGCACGCCGAACTGGGCCCGGCTGCCGGTCGTCTCGTTCTTGTCGGTGCGGTTGCCGGTCTGGTCGACGAAGACCAGCACGTAGGCCTGGTCGCCCTGGAGCCGGTTCAGGCCGAGCTGGCGAACCTTGGTCGTCACCACCAGCTTCTGCGCGGTCGCTTCCTCTTTGTGTTTGCCGAACAGGGCGTTGTACTCGCACTCGGCCTTGCCCGTCAGCTTCTGGCGGACCTCGTTGGCCGTGGCGTCGAGGTCGGCGAAGTTGTAGGACAGCGTGCGCTCGACGGCCGCGGTGAGCTGGCCCTTGACCTCGCTGGTCGCGGCGCTGTCGGTGAAGGCGATGTTGGTGTCGTCGGTGCCCGCGGCCAGCGAATCGGTCTCGCCCTTGAACCAGACCGCGAGGCCGCCGAGGACCAGCGCGGCGATGGCGAGGCCGATCGCGAGGTTGAGGCGCAGAGGTCGGCCGCCCACGGGTTCGGCCCTGTCGTCGTTGTCCGGCTCGTCGGGCACCGGGCGGCCGGTGGACCTGCGTTTGCCTGTCGGGCGCGTTCGCGGTGGAGCGGGCTCGGTGTCTTCGGGCTCGGTGTCTTCGGGTTCGGGTTCGGCGCCGATGACGGGCTCGGAGACGATCTCCGTGTCCGCGGCCACCTCGACGTCCGTGTCCGCGCTGGTGTCCGGCTCGACGAGCGTCGGCGACACGGTCGACGGCCCGCGAGTGACGGTCGACTCCGGGGCGCGCTCAGGCTCGATGGCCGGGCTCGCCTGCTCGGTGTCGGCCCGCTCGCGCGGCGCCGAAACATGACCGGGCTTGCGCAGGCCCGCGACCTTCGGGCGGCGCGTTGACGGGGCGGCCGGGCGGCGGCGCGGTGGGGTGGGCACTGGCTGGCTGTCCTCTCAGGCGTCCGGGCTCAGGCTGCGGGGGTGTAGGGCAGGTACCCGAACTGGCTGAGTTTCCAGCCGGCCTCGGTGCGCTCCAGCGCGGCCTGGACCCGTTCGAACTTCGGCTTGGGCCGCTGCCCGTCCGGGGTGACCTCGATCTGGATCGTCGCCACGATCACGGCCTTGCCGTCGTGCTCGTTGAGGTCGGCGACCGCCGACTTGAGCACCTTGCCGGTGGCGACCGTCTTGGCCTTCTCGATGGCCGCCTTGTGCACGGCGCGGCGGCCGTCGACCTCGTCGCGCAGTGGGCCGGTCGACGCGTTGACCCAGGCCTCGATGTCCTTGTCGTAACTGCGGTAGTTCAGCGTGCTGAAGGTGATGATCGCCTGCTCGCCGACCCTGGTGACCTCGTCGCGGGTGCGGGCGACCTTCAGGTCGTCGTCACTGTCGGCGCGGAGCCACGCGACGCCGAACCAGGCGGCGAGGCCAGCGGCGACGACGAGCAACGCGAGCGCCCCGAGGACGAACGGGTTCGGCCCGGGACGCGCGGGCGTCACGTCGTCGGCGACGACCGACGAGTCCTTCGTGGACTCGGTGTCCGAACTGGTCATGACGCTCCAGGGTAGACGGTGTTGGTCGACCGGCCTCTGTGGACTGTCGGTCAGCCGGTGATGCCGAGCAGACCCGCGAGGCCGTTGACCGGGGCCACGCCAGGGCCGTTGCCCGGAATGCTGTCACGAGCCATCTCGGCCAGTTGTTCCTGTGGTCGGTTCCTGCTCGCCTCGATCTGGGCGGGGGTGGGCTCGTTGGGCCTGCCACCGAACGGCGCGTTCTGCGAGCCGCGAACGCTGATCGGGCTGCCCGGCGGCTCGGCGCAGTAGGCCCGCGAGTTCTCCGGGGCCGGCCTCAGGTCGTCGCCCGGCCGGTTCGGTGTGTCCTCGTAGCCCTTCGTGCACGCGGGTGGGTCGAACAGGTTGAGGGCGAGACCGAGGTGGGCGGTGCCGTCGCCGGGGACGACCGTCTTCGGACCGACGGCGACCAGCGGATAGGCCACCAGCGCCAACTCCAGCCCGTCCTGTCTGGTGACCAGGATGTTGGACGTCGTCAGCAGGTTCGCCACGACGACGCTGAGACCCGGCCCGGACTCGCGCAGCAGGCCGGTAACAGCGTCCGCGGCACCCGGCGTGGTCGCGATGAGGGTGCGGATGTCGGCGTCGGAGGTGCGCAGCTGCTCGGCGAGCAACCGCAGGTCGCCCGCGAAGGACTTGATGTTGCCGGATTGGGCGATCTGGGTGTCGAGCACCTTCGCGCTGTCGTTGATCAGGGCGATCGTCTGCGGCAGGTGCTCGCGGGCTGCCGTGGTGAACGTGCCCGCGGTGTCGAGCAGCAGTTGCAGGTCGTCGCCGGTGCCGGTGAACGCCTTGTCCAACTCGTCGACCACCGTGCGCAGCGACTCGGTGGGCACGGAGTTGGCGAGGCTGTCCAGGTCGCGGATCACGGTGTCGGTGCTGACCGGGGTCTTCGTCCGGCCCGCCGGAATGAGCGCGCCCTCGGCCAACAACGTCCCGCCATCCTGACGGGGACGCAGGTCGACGAACTGCTCGCCGACGGCCGACCGGTTCGCCACCAGGGCGTCGAGGTCAGCCGGGATGTCCGGGGCCGAGGGCTCGATGTCGAGGTCGACTTCCATGCCCACCTTGGTGAGTCGGATCTCGCCGACCCGGCCGACGTTGACCCCGCGATAGGTGACCTCGGCGTTGGTGAAGATGCCTCCCGAGTCGACCAGTTCCATCGTGACCCGGTAGCCGTTGACGCCGAACACGCGGCCGACGTCGGTGAAGCGGAACGCGGCGTAGACGATCGAGACCACGGCGATCACGAAGAACGCGATCAGTTGCAGGCGCACTGTCCTGGTGAGCATCAGAGACCTCCGCCGCTGAGCACGTCGAAGATGCCGTCGAGCCCGGTCGGGGCCGGGGCCTGCGGTGCGGTCGGCACCAGGCCGTCGAGGGAGGGAAGCGGGAGCTGGGGCGGGACGTTGGGTGGCACGCCGTGCTGGCCGCCGACGAGACCGGGCGGCAACGCCAAGTCCTGCAACGGGTTCTGCCTGCTGCGACCAAGATTGTCGATCACGCTCTGCAGGTTCAGGTCCATCTTGACGTAGAGGTTGAAGTAGTCGCCCTTCACGCCTTTCATCGCCTGGTCGGTGAACGGGAAGGTCACCAGCAACTCCAGCGACTTGGGCAGGTCGTGGCCCGCCTCGGTCAGCTTCCGCAAGGTCGGCGTGAGCGCCTTCAGGTCGGCGACCAGGTCTTCCTGGCTCTTGTTGACCGTGTCGATGGCGACGCCGGACAGCGACTGGAGGCTCTGCAACATCGTCACGAGGCGGGTGCGTTGCTCGGTGAGGACCTGCAGACCGGGGCCGATGTTGTCGATCACGCCCGCGATCTGCTCGCGCTGACCGTTGAGCGTGCCCGCGAGCCGGTTGATGCCGTCGAGCGCGCGGGTGATGTCGGTCTTGCCCGCGTCGAGCGTCGTCACCATCGTGTTGACGTTCTCCAGCAGGGCGCGGACGTCGGTCTCCTTGCCCGCGAGCGCCGCGTTCAGCTCCTTGTTGATGCTCCGAAGCTGCTCGACCCCACCACCGTTGAGCAGCATCGACAGCGCGCCGAGCACCTCTTCGACCTCGGTGTTGCGGTTGGTCCGGTCGACCGGGATGAGCGCGCCATCGGCGAGTCTGCCCTGCTCCTGGCCTTTCGGGGGCATGCTCAGCTCGATGTACTTCTCGCCGAGGAGGCTGGACTGGCGCAGCTTGGCGAAGGCGTTGGCAGGCAACTGGACACCGCTGTTCACCAGCAGGGTCGCCTCGGCGGTCCACCCGTCCGGGGCGAATCCGATGTCCTTGACCCGGCCGACGGCGACCTCGTTGACCTTGACCCCGGACTGCGGGACGAGGTCGAGCACGTCACGAAACTGGACCTTGATCGAGTACGGGTTGTCGCCGAGGTCGGCGCCACCGGGCAGCGGGATGTCGTAGATGCCGGTGAACCCGCAGCCGGAGATACCGAGCGCGGTGGCCGTGAGCAACGCGGCGATCTTCAGGACGGCCATCAGTTGCCCCCTGCCAGTGACGGGCTGCCGTAGAGGTCGCCGGTGATCGGCAACGGCAAGGAGGGAAGCGCGCCGACGCGCAGGCCGTCGATCACCTGCGCGGGCGACTGCAACGGCACCAGGCCCTGCACGACCGGGGCGAGCTGGTCGCAGATGTCGGCGAGGGTCTGCGGCAGCGGCCGGGCGGTGCCCTGGCGGACCAACCTGCACAGGGTCACGATCGGCGGCTGGGTCAGCTCGTTGATGTTGGCCCGCGCGTCGAGCGTGCCGGAGGACGCGTTGTAGGAGTTGACGACGTTGCTCAGCGCCAGCGGGGCGATGTCGAGGGTCTCGGCCAGCGAGGCGCGCTGGTCGACCAGCACCTGCGTGACCGTGGACAGCTTGTCCACATTGGACTTGATCCGGCCCCGGTTGTCGTTGATGAACCGCTGGACCGTGCCCAGTGCGATCCCGAGCTGGTTCACCGCGGCGCCAAGGTTCTCCCGCTCCCCCGCCAGGAACCTCGACGCCTCGGCGAGTTGGCTGTTGAACGAACGCACCCGCTCGTCGCTGACCGCCAGCGTGGTCGTGAACTGTTGCAGGTTGTCGATGGTGGCGAACAGGTCGTTCGAGTTGCCGGACAACGTGTCGCTGAGCCCGCCGAGCTGGGTGACGGTGTCGTTGACCGCCTGCCCGTTGCCGTCGAGGTTCTTCGCCAACGTGGTGAGCAGGTCGGAGAGCGCGCCGTCGCGGTTGGCGCCGTTGGGGCCGAGGGTCTGGCTGACCCGGCTGAGGCTGGCATAGAGATCGTCGACCTCCAGCGGGGTCGCGGTGCGCTCACGCGGGATCACGGTGCCGGTGGCCATCACCTCGCCGCCGGTGAAAGCGGGGGTGAGCTGGACGTACCGATCGGACACCAGCGAGGGGGCCACGATGACGGCCTTCGCGTCGGCGGGGATCTCGACCGTGCGGTCGACCAGTATGCGGACCTCGACCTGGTCGCCGCGCGGGATGATCTCGTCCACGGTGCCGACCCGCACCCCGAGCACCCGCACGTCATTGCTCTCGTAGAGCCCGACCACGCCGGTGAACATCGCGGTGTAGCGCCGCTCGTTGCTCTCGCGCATCAGCCACCACAGGGCCGTGGCGAGGACGAGACCGAGAACGCAGGCGATGGCCACCGTGCGGGCCATGTCCCGGCCGAGCTTGCTGCCGAAGGTGCTCATGTCGGGTCCCCCAAGCAGCCCGGCTGGTTGACCGGGCCCAGCGGCGGCGGGATCAACCCGCAGATGTAGTTGTCGAACCACCGACCGTTGCCGATCGCGTTGTTGAACTGCCTGGCGAAGGGGGCGAACTTCTTGATGCCCTCGGCCAGCGAGTCCTGATTGCGCCGCAACATCCCGGTGAGCTGGTCGAGGCTTTCCAGGACCGGACCGAGCTGGGCGCTGTTGTCCGCGACGAGACCTTGCAACTCGGTGGCCAGGGTCTGCGTGCCGGTCAGCAGCGTGGAGATCGCGTCCTTGCGGTTGTTCAACTCCGCCAACAACAGGCTGCCGTCGGAGAGCAGCGCCACGACCTCGGCGTCGCGGTCGGCCAGGGTCTTGGTGATCTGCTTGGTGTTGTCCAGCAGGGTCGCGAGCTGCCGATCACGCGAGGACACCGTGCGGGAAAGCGCTTGCAGGCCGTCGAGCGCGCCTTTGACCTCGTCCGGGGTGTCGGCGAAGGTCTGGGAGATCACCTCGAAGCTCTTGGCGAGCTGTTCGGTGTCGACGTCGTCCACCGTCTCGGCCAGCCCCCGGAACGCCTCAAGCACGTCGTAGGGCGCGGTGGTGCGTTCGCGCGGGATGCGCTGGTCGGGATCGAGTACCTGGCCACCGTCGGGTTCCAGCGACAGGTACTTCTGCCCGAGCAGCGTTTTGATCTTGATGTCGGCCCTGGTCCGGTCGCCGACCCAGGCGTCCTTGACCTTGAAGTCGACCACGACCCGGTCCCGGTCGAGTTCGACATCGGACACCGAGCCCACCTTGATGCCCGCGATCCGCACCTCGTCGTCGGGTACGAGTCCGGCGGCCTCGGTGAACTCGGCGGTGTAGGTGGTGCCGCCGCCGATCACCGGCAGGTCGTCGGAGTTGATCGCCGCGGTGAGCGCCAGACCGATGACCAGGAGACCGACCACCCCGATCGAGATCGGATCGCGTTGACGGAAAGGTTTCATCCCGACGTACACCTCGCCTGGGTCGCGGGCAGCAGTGGAACGTTGATCGGCTGGCTGATCAAGCCCGGGACACCGATGTCGCCGGTCGCACCGCACAGGTAGAAGTTGAACCACGAGCCGTAACTGACCGTCCTGGTCAACGTGGCCGTCTTCTCCGGCAGGAACTGGATGAAGTGTTCGACGAGCTGCTCGCTGTCGTTCAGGTTCTTGGTCAGCCCGCCCAGCGCGGCGATGTCCTGCTTGAGCGGCTCGCGAGCCTCGGCGAGCAGCCCGGACGTCGTAGCCGCCAGGCCGCCAAGCGCATCGATGGCGTCGCCAATGGGCTGACGATCCTGCGCTAGACCACTCACGAGTTGCTGCACCTGCACCACGAGTTGCGACAACTGCTCGCCGCGCGCGTTCACCGTGCCGAGGATGCCGTTGAGGTTCGTGATCACCTCGCCGATCACCGCGTCCTTGTCGGCGATCGTGGTGGTCAGAGAAGCCGTGTGGGCCAACAGGGTCTCGACTGTGCCGCCCTCCCCCTGCAAGACCTGGATGATCTCGTAGGACAGCTTGTTGACCTCGTCCGGCGACAGCGCTTGGAACAACGGCTTGAAGCCGTTGAACAGTTGGGTGAGGTCGAGGGCGGGACGGGTGCGTTGCAGCGGGATTTCCTGGTCCGGCTCAAGCACCGCGTTCGGATCGAACCCGGCGCCCTGGGTGAGTGAGACGTAGCGCTGCCCGACCAGGTTGCGGAACTTGATCTGCGCTGTCACCGACGCGGGAAGCTTGCGGTCGGCGGCGACAGAGAATGTCACCTGCGCCTGCGTACGGTCGACCACCGCGACCTCCTCGACCTCCTCGACCTCCCCCACCCGCACCCCGGCGATGCGCACGTCGTCGCCGGGCAACAGCAGGGTCGCGTCGGAGAACCGCGCCTTGTAGCTCTCGGTGGAGCTGAGGTTCGTGTTGGCGATGCTGATCGCCAACACGCCGGTGGCGGCGACGGTGATGACCATGAACAAGGCCAGCTTGACCAGGGGACCGGCGAGGCTTTTCATCCGAAACTCACCTCCGCGCCACGGAAGGCGGGGCCGAGCAGCAGCGAACTCCACCCCGGCACCTGATCGGGCTCGACACCGAGACCGGGTGCGAGCAACTGCGCCATGAAAGCGGTTTCCTCCGGCGAATTGGCCATGCCCATCCCCTCACCGGCATTCATCCCTGCCGCGTTCGGACTGGTGTTCTGCGGCGGCAGTAGACCGTCCTGGGTGGAACGGGCAGGCGGCGGTGACGACGCGCCGTCGCGCAGTGCGCCGTCCGGCGGCGCCTGCGGGAACGGGCTGGGGAACTGGGTGAAGTCGTAGCACCGGGGGCCGCGGTCGTCGTCGTAGCGCGGGGTGTCGACACCCGGCTTGTACGGGCCGCGGTTGACCGTGACCTCGACGGTCGCGTGCAGGCCGGGCTCGTTGGTGCCCTTGCCGTACGCGACGTCGAGCACGTCGACGTTCTCCGACATCAGCTTGAGCAGGCACGGGTATTCGGGCGAGTAGCGGGCCAGGGTCTCCAGCGTCGGCCGGGAGGTGTCGGCGAGCTGGATCAGGTTGGGGGCGTTGGCCCGCAGGAAGGACTCCAGGTCGCGGGAGGTCGTGGTGACC
>JALZNB010000055.1 GCA_030857905.1 Actinomycetota bacterium | reverse complement strand
CATCTACCTCGATCGGGTCACCTCGGCCTTCGGCGCGCGCGGCGTCGCGCCCCGGCGTCGCCGCGAGGGCCGCGCGCCCGCCGAGCGGACCCGTTCCACCACCGAGGGATCGGCGCGGGTGGACACGCGTTCCTGACCTGGACCGCCCACCGGAGGGAGAGACCAGACATGACTCGGACGCGATACGACTTCGTGATCGTGGGCGGTGGCTCGGCGGGCAGTGTGCTGGCCAACCGGCTCAGCGCGGACCCCTCCACCAGGGTTCTCGTTCTTGAGGCGGGAAGGCCGGACTACCGCTGGGATGTGTTGATCCACATGCCCGCGGCTCTGACGATGCCCATCGGCAACCGCTTCTACGACTGGAAGTACGAGTCGGAACCGGAGCCGCACATGGGCGGCAGGCGCGTCTACCACGCGCGCGGCAAAGTCCTCGGCGGATCCAGCAGCATCAACGGCATGATCTTCCAGCGGGGCAACCCGCTGGACTACGAACGCTGGGGCGCCGACCCTGGCATGGAGTCCTGGGACTACGCCCACTGCCTGCCCTACTTCAAGCGGATGGAGAACTGCCTGACCGGTGCGGACGAATTTCGCGGCGGCTCGGGTCCTCTGGTGCTGGAGCGCGGGCCCGCGGGCAATCCGCTGTTCTCGGCGTTCTTCCGGGCCGCGGAGCAAGCGGGCTACCCGAGGACCGACGACGTCAACGGATACCGGCAGGAGGGTTTCGGACCGTTCGATCGCACTCTGCACCGGGGGCGGCGGCTGAGCGCGTCGCGCGCGTACCTGCACCCTGTGCGCGGAACGCGGCGCAATCTGACAGTGCAGTGCCGCGCCTTCGTGACGAAGATCCTCTTCGACGGCGCCCGGGCCGTGGGAGTCGAGTACCGGCGAGGCGGCTCTCACCACCGCGTCCACGCCGGTGAGGTGATCCTCGCCGGTGGGGCGATCAACTCCCCGCAGTTGCTCCAGCTCTCAGGTGTGGGCAGGGCCGAAGACCTGCGGCCATTGGGCATCGACGTCGTGCGGAACCTGCCGGGTGTCGGCGAGAACCTGCAGGATCATCTTGAGGTCTACATCCAGCACAAGTGCACACAACCAGTGTCCATCGCGCCGGGCATGAAGCTCTGGCGCAAGCCGTTCATCGGCGCCGAGTGGCTGTTCCTGCGCCGGGGCCTCGGTGCGACCAACCACTTCGAAGGTGGTGGATTCGTCCGGAGCAATACCGAGGTGCGCTACCCCAACCTCATGTTCCACTTCCTGCCGATCGCCATCCGGTACGACGGGAGCATGCCCGTGGGAGGCCACGGCTACCAGGTCCACGTGGGACCGATGTACTCCGACAGCCGAGGCACGCTCAAGCTCACCTCCGCCGATCCGCGCGTCCATCCCGCCATTCGGTTCAACTACCTGTCCACCGAGCAGGACCGTCGGGAGTGGGTGGAGGCCGTGCGAGTCGCACGGCACATCCTCGGCCAGCGGGAGATGGACGAGTTCAACGGCGGTGAGATATCCCCGGGCTCCGAGGTGGAAACCGACGAGCAGATCCTCGCCTGGGTCTCGCGCGACGCCGAGACGGCGCTGCACCCGTCGTGCACCGCGAAGATGGGGACCGACCCGCTCTCGGTCGTGGACCCGACGACGATGAAGGTCCACGGCACCGAGGGCCTGCGCGTGGTCGACGCCTCGGCCATGCCCTACATCACCAACGGCAACATCTACGCGCCGGTGATCATGCTCGCGGAGAAGGCCGCCGATCTCATCCGCGGCGACACTCCGCTGCCGCCCGAGCCCGCGGAGTTTCACCGACACAACCCTTCTGAGACACGGTGACCGAGATTTCATGCCCGGGCAGCACTCCGCGCACCAGTTCTCCCACGGCGAGGACAGGTTCAGCCGACAGCGTCCAGGAGGTCCTGGTGGTCGGTGAACCCGCGTTCGGCCACCAGCCCGAGGTGACCGGATGAGCGAGCACGAAGATGCCGGGCGGGACAGGCGCTGGCCGCGGGCGGTGTACGGCGTGGGGGTCGAGCCCGACCCCCGGTTCACCCTGGCCAACGAGCGCACGTTTCTCGCCTGGATCAGGACCTCGCTGGCGCTGCTGGCCGCGGCGGTGGTGTTCGGGGTGCTCACGGTTCCCCTGCCCGGCTGGCTTCACAGCACACTGACCCTCATCCCCGCACTGGCCGCGGGGGCGGGAGCGGGAGCGGCCTGGTTTCGGTGGGCCCGTACCGAGCGGGCCCTGCGGCGGTCTCGTCCACTTCCCGGCGCGACGGCACTGGCCGCGTTGGGCACTGTCGTCGTCGTGCTGGTGGCAGCCGTCCTGGTCGGTGTCCTGGCGCCGTGAGCACCAAGGAAGACCATCCGTTCGACCCCGGACTGCAGAACGAGCGAACCGCCATGAGCTGGGACCGGACGGCGTTGGCCCTGTTCGCGGCGTCGCTGCTCGTCGCCCGCCTGAACGCGTCCGAGACGGGCATCGTGGGATGGCTGCTCGCACTCGCCGGGCTGGTGATCACTGTATGGATCATGGTGACGGCCCGCGCGCGCTACCGCACCGCCCATCGCGCGCTGCATGCCGCCGCGCCGCTTCCCGATGGACGGCTCGCCGCCGCGGTCGCCGCGCTGACAGCGATCGCGGCGAGCATCGAAGTCGTCGCCGTCTTACGGTGACCGGAGCTCCGGACACGGCGACAGCGAGAAGCCGTCGCGGGCAGCTCGAATCACGTCCCGGCGCGAAGCTCCGACGGCCCATCGGCACGCGCGGATCGGCACGTATCCGAGGGTGTTCATCATGACGTCTGCCGTGCTGTGAACGGCGACGATGACGTCGTGTCCACTATGGATCGAGCCCTCCGAGTGGGGAACCCGAACGACAACTACCCTCCTCCCCCTACCGCCGCACGCACCTCGGCGGCGAGCCGGGCGGCTTCGGTGTCGTCGGCACGGTGGAAGACACCGGGTTCACCCAGTGGGGCGGGTACGGTGACCTCGGTCGGGAATCGGGGATCGCCGAATGTGCTGCCGCTCCACAGATGTGTCCAGACGCCCGCGGGCAGTAGCGCGCGTACGGTACGGGCGCCGAAGGTCAACACTGGAGCCACGAGAAACGCCGAGCCGAAGAAGAACTGGTCATCACTTGTGGGCTGGCCGGTCAGAAAACTGTGTCGCAGCACCGGAAAGCCTGTGCGGAGCGCGTGCGCGACCGTCTTGGTCCGATAGTCGGCGAGTGCGGCGAAGACCCGGGCCTGGATGGCGAACGCGGTAGCCGTGTCGGCGGTGTCGTAAACCTGGGTGGATTCGGCAGGTCGATTGCCTTCGTGGGTGCGCAGGATCAGGCCCCACGCGGAAAGTTCGGACCACCGGGCCAGCAGCTCCGGTGATCGGCGCACGCCGATCACCGGCTGGGGC
>JALZNB010000049.1 GCA_030857905.1 Actinomycetota bacterium | reverse complement strand
GGTAAGTACCGACGCCCGGGAGATGGCCATGGTGCGGAATCGGGCGACGATGCCCTCGGTCATGTCGGTGCAGACCGCGACCGCCGTCGGCATGGAGCCCGAACCCAGCGTCATCAGCAGGATTCCGGGCATGACGTAGTCGATGTACTCGGTGCCGCTTCGGGACGCGGTGAGGCCGGTGGTCATCGCGCCGCCGAAGAGGTAGACGAAGAGGACAGGATGATGATCGGCATGCCGATCACGCCGACGGTCATGGACGGGTAGCGCAGTGCGTGCAGGAGGTTGCGCCGCAGCATTGTCACCGAATCGCTCAGGGCATGGGTGGTCACAGGGTTGTCGCCTTCTCGTTTTGGTGACCGGTGAGGGCGAGGAATACGTCGTCGAAGTCGGGTGTGTGGACCGACAGTTCGGTGACGTCGATCGCCGCCGGGTCGAGTCGGTCGAGTAGGGCGCGCAGGGAGTGGACGCCGCCGTCGCCGGGGATCTGCAGGGTGAGTGCGTCGTCGTCGCGTGTGGACTCGCCGAGTGTTGGGGCGGCCGAGTCCAGGCTGTCGATGTCGGTGAACCGCAGGCGGATGTGACCGCCGGGGATGAGGCGCTTCAACTCGGCCGAGGACCCCTCGGCGACGAGTCTGCTGTGGTCCATGACCGCGATGCGGTCGGCGAGTTGGTCGGCTTCCTCCAGGTACTGCGTGGCGAGGAAGATGGTGACGCCGCGGGCGACCAAGTCGCGGATGATCTGCCACATCGTGCGGCGGCTGCGCGGGTCGAGGCCGGTGGTTGGCTCGTCGAGGGAGATGACGCGCGGGGAGCCGACCAGGGTCATCGCCAGGTCGAGCCTGCGCCGCATGCCGCCGGAATGGGTCGCCGCCGTCTTGGACCGCTGTGGTCTTGCCCGCGCCGTTGGGGCCGAGCAACGAGAAGATCGTTCCTTCCTGGACTGACAGGTTGATTCCGTCCAGGACAACGTTGTCGCCGAACGACTTGCGCAGTCCGGTCACCCCGATCGCTTGTCGGGTCGACATTGTCTCTCGTTTCGTCGATGAATTCCTTTGGGTAGCCCAAAGTCAGGGCACTCAGTCGGCAGATTAGCTACGGCAGACGAGAGTGGACTCGACTCATGGCGCGGTGAGGATGGATCTGTTGGTGGAGTCAGGAACGGCGGATCACGATGTCGCCGTAGGAGGTGCGCGCCCGGACCTCAACGGTCTCGTCGGACGGCCCGGGACTGCCCGAGGTGTCCATGGAGTTGCGCACGACGCCGAACTTGGAGTTCACGTCGAGCCAGGCCGCGGTGCCCGCGCGAATACCGACCTCGACTCGACCGAGCGCGGTGTCCAACACGACCGTGCCGCGAACGACCTCGTTGATCCGGATGCTGCCGTTGGCCGTCTTGGCCACGACGTCGGCGTGCGCGCTGTCGACGGAGATGTCGCCGTTCGCCGCGTTCAGCCGCAGGTCCCCGGTCGCCTGGCCGACCCAGCTCGCGCCGTTGGAATTCTTGATCACCGCTGACCCGTCGACGTCGCGGATGCGCACGACGCCGGTCCCGGTGGACACCGCGGTGTGGCCCACCGCGCGGTCGACGATGATGTCGCCGCCCGATGTGCTCAGGTGCAGACCGGCGGTGTGATCGAGCCGGATGTGGCCGGTGCTGGTGACGAGCCTGCACTCGCCGAGGCGACCCTCGCCGACGAAGTCCCCGATGGACGCGTCGCCGCGCACGTGTGAGCCCTCGGGCAACTCGATGGTGAGGTCGATCGAGCCGACCTTGCCGAACAGACCGCTCGGTTTCGGTCCTTTCACCCGCAACCTGCCGCCCGCGTACTCGACGTGGGTCTGCTTCATCGCCT
The DNA here is from genome assembly GCA_030857905.1 of Actinomycetota bacterium. Classification (GTDB taxonomy): domain Bacteria; phylum Actinomycetota; class Actinomycetes; order Mycobacteriales; family Pseudonocardiaceae; genus Actinokineospora. Next base: position 406 of record JALZNB010000049.1, on the reverse strand, counting down.
TCACGTCGGCCGCAGTGGCGGCGTCGCTCGGCCGCACGTCGACGATGGTGTCGGCGCGGTCGCTCGCGGTGATCCGGATGTGGCCGATGGCCAGGTCGATCGTGACCGAGATCGGTTCTGGGGTGTCGAATGTGGGCATGGCTGTCCCCCGTGATGGGTCGGATGGGTGTTCCCGCCGGTGGGACGGGTGGTATCGAACGAAGGCGCTAACGCACCCAGCCCGTGTAGCTCTGGCCGCCTCGGCTGGTGCGGTGATCGGCGCCGCGGTCGCGGTTGTCCGGTTCGAGGATGGCGGTGACGGCCCGGATCAGCCACGCGTTGACCGAGAGTCCGGTCTCGGTGGCTGCTTCTTCGATCCGGGCCTTGAGGTGGTCGGGCAGCCGGAAGTTGATTCGGGACGTGGCAC
>JALZNB010000041.1 GCA_030857905.1 Actinomycetota bacterium | reverse complement strand
TCCGGGGACCGCGCGTCGCCACCCAGCGCGGGTTACAGGCGTTCGACCCGGTCGCCGTCCATCCGGCCGCGGGTGTCGAGAACCGTGTCGGCCACGGCCGCGATCGAGCCGAGGTCGAGACAGCGGTGGTCCTGCAACAGGATCACCAGGTCGGCCCCGGCCGCCGCGGTTAGCGCCTCGGGCTCCCTGAGTACATCCTCGCCATCCACGGCGAACCGTTCGGCGTGCGGGTCGTGATAGGAGACGCGAACACCGAGCGCGCGCAGTTGCCGTGTGACGCCGGTGGCAGGCGACTGGCGAAGGTCGCCGACGTTCGGCTTGTAGGTCACTCCGAGCAGCAGTACGCGTGCGCCGAACACCCGGCCGCCGTCACGGGCGAGCACTTCACGGGCCCGCCGCACCACGTAGCCGGGCATCCCCGCGTTGACTTCCTGTGCGGTGGTCACCATCGAACACGGCAGACCCTCCGCGCGAGCGCGGTTGGCCAGATAGCGGGGATCCACCGGAATGCAGTGCCCGCCGACGCCCGGCCCCGGGTAGAACGGCTGGAACCCGAACGGTTTCGTCGCCGAACAGCGCAGCACGTCCCACACGTCGATGCCGAGGCGCGCGCAGAACACCGCCAGTTCGTTGACGAGTGCGATGTTGACCAGGCGGTAGCTGTTCTCCAACAGTTTGGCCGTCTCCGCCTCGCGCAGTCCGGCCGCGACCACCACCGAATCGACCAGGTCCTCGTAGAACGCCTCGCATCGCTTGGCGCACACCGGGGTCAGTCCGCTGACCACCTTCGGGGTGTTCTCCAGCGCGTACTCGCCGTTGCCGGGGTCGATGCGCTCCGGCGAGTACGCGAGGTTGAAGTCGACCCCGGCGACCAGACCTCCGGCCTCCAGGATCGGTAACAGCACCTCCTCGGTCGTGCCGGGATAGCTCGTGGATTCCAACACCACCAGCGTTCCCGGCCGCAGGTGCGCCGCGACGGCGGTACCCGCCGCCATCACCGCGCGCAGGTCCGGTTCGCCGTCGACCAGTCCGGTCGGTACGCAGATCACCACTGTGTCCACTGTGGACAGTATAGTGAAGTCGTCGGTGGCGAGGAAACCGCCGCCCGTCATCGCCGTGATGTCGTCGTCGGAGATGTCCGAGACGTGTGTGTGGCCGCCGCGAAGACCCGCCACCACGTCGTCATCGGTATCAATGCCGACCACGGAGAGCCCGGCCGCACAGGCCCGTCTCGCCAAGGGGAGTCCTACATAGCCGAGCCCGATGACCGCGAGGTCGATCGACACCAGGAAAGTCCTTCCTCCGCGCGACGGACGGGCTCAGGCCCGGAAGCTGCCGACCGAGCTGACATGGGTGCCGTAGCCCGGCCGAATGGTGGCCACCGGCTCGATCGCGCTCAGGCACAGCGGGTCGTAGTAGATGGTGATCGGCTGGCTGGTCAGGTTGTTGATCACATGCGAACCAACCGGCAGCGCCTGGCATCCCTTCGGGTTCTCGTAGATGGTCAGTTCGGTGAACTCGTGTTGGAACACCACCACCTGCCCGGTGGCCGCCGGGCTCTCGGCCGAGGCGACCGGAGCGGTCGTGGCGAGCAGGACTCCCGCGACCGTGGTGGCGATGGTCATCCGTGCGAAGCGCATCGTGTGTCCTCCGTGTTGATAAGAGCGTGCGATCTCATGTTCGCGGTATTCGGCGGCCGCCGCAGTCGCTGATTCGGGTATGTATTTTCACCCTAATGGCCGACGGTCTCGCCGCTTGACTGTTACTGCGGGAAAGGGCGAGTCGGATAACCCGATATGAGTGGACGTCGACCCGCACGAGTAACTGGCCATGTCCGTGCCATCTCTGTGTCCATCTGGCGAATTGGTGATGTGGCAGTATACGCAGCGAAGTCTCGTCACTGTTATCTCGATCGGTGGACTTTAAATACACTCGAAAAGGGTCGCCGTGAACAGTGGACGGCACGCCTGTCGTTGCTAGTGTCGAGATCACGGAGCTGCGTTCAAGAGCGAATAACCCGCTCGGCTCTAGCCGCACGGACAGACGAATACGAAGGAGCATGATCGTGACCGCTAGCGTCCAGGACAGCCGCCTCAAGCGTCGTTTCGAACTGTGGGACACCAACGGAGACGGGGCGATCGACAAGTCGGACTACGAGACCGAGGCGCGTCGAATTCTCCAGTCGTTCGGCGAACAGGAGAGTTCCCCGAAGGGGCGGGCGCTGCTCACCGCCTACCTCGGCATGTGGGACAAGCTGGCAGGCAAGGCGAAGATGAACGGCGACGGCAAGATCAGCCTCGAACAGTTCACCCAGATCTCCGAGCGTGAGCTCGTCGACGGTGGCGACGCGGGCTTCGATCGCAACCTGCGCCCCACCATCGAGGCCATCGTCAACATCCTGGACACCGACGGCGACGGAGAGGTCAGCCAGTCGGAGTTCGCGCGCTGGATGAAGGCCACGGGCGTGGACCAGCGCCAGGCCACGGAGGCCTTCCAGCAGATCGATGTCGACGGCAGCGGTCGCCTGACGGTCGAAGAGCTGGTCGGCTCGGTTCGCGACTACCACCAGGGCAAGCACGACATCAACCTGCTGGGCGGCTGATCCAGTTCCGCGTGCTGCCCTCGGGGTGACGATTCCGGGGGCAGCGGCGTGACGGCGATTCGGTGTGGACACGGTCCCGCTCGCGGGCGACGGTGTCGGCATCCGGGACCGG
>JALZNB010000035.1 GCA_030857905.1 Actinomycetota bacterium | reverse complement strand
GCCCCAGGGTGTCCACGGTCAACGGTGGGTCCGTGACGATCCCACGTGCCTGAGGATGCAGCGTCACCTCGGGCCTCCACTTCGCCTGCTCGGGCCGCGCTCGGCAGCGCTACGGCAAGACGTCAATGATGTCCGACTCGCGAATCCATGCCGGGACGGGCCCGCTCGCCCCCTCCAACGCCTGGATCGGCAGCCGCAGCACGTCGAGCCGGGGGTGCTGCTGCGGTTCCCCCGTGACCTTGCCGATGCCCACGAACCGGGCTCGTCCCAGCCGCAGGTCCCACATGGCGAACGTGATGACCGAGCCTGGCTCGGGCCATCCCGTCGGTTCGCTCCGCGCTGTCGTCATTTCCTGTGAACCCCCCGTTTCACCCGCTTGGTCAATGGTCACACAGCCTGCCGGTGATCTTCGCGCGGCGGAAGTGGCGAACCGGCCCAATCGGGTAACTACTTCCGCGTGCCACGCCGCTTCTCCGGGAGTGGGATCGACGGAATCCACTGTGACGGTCGCGGGTCGCGCCGAGTCCACATCCGACTTTTCCGGCCGCGCCAAGGGAAGGTGTCCTTGGTAGGGTGATCGTATGGGGTGGGAGGCGAAGATCCGCATCGGCACCGCGGATCGTGAGCGAGCCATCACCGCGCTCTCCGACCATCTCGCCGAGGGCAGGCTGGAGATCGCCGAGTACGAACACCGCTGCACCGCGGTGACCTCGGCGCGGACCCGGGCGGATCTGCTCCTGCTTTTCGACGACCTCCCCGCCCCGCATCCGGGTTTCGGCGAGTCGAAGCCACCGAAGTCCCCGGTCGTCCCCCGGGAGCAGGGGTTGGTGGAGCGATCTCGTCGGCAGCGCAGTACGAACATCCTGTTGCTGGGGTTCGTACTCACGGCGGTGGCCGCCGTGGTCGTGGTGACGGCGATCACCGGCGGTTGGTGGGCGTTGGCCCCCGCGCTGCTGATCGGGTTGGTTCTGCTGCTGATGTCCTAGTCCCCCACGGCGGGCGGGTGAATCGTGGACCCGCCGAGGGGCGGGCATTGCCGGTGTCGGCAACGCCCCGCCGCTCACCCGGTCGGGTCGGCCGCCCTCAGTACTTGCCGCGGCCGTCCGTCGTCGTGCGGACCTTGCGTACGACGCCATCGATCTGGGTCCGGTACTTGCCCTTGGTGCGCTGGTCGACGAACTGGGCCGCCTTCTGGGCCATGCGGTTGACCTTCTCCGGGTTCTTGCGCGCGTAGTTCCGGGCGGCCGCGGCCGCTCCGGCCAAGGCCGTGAGTTTGCGGAGCAGTGGCATCTGGAGTCCCTTTCGTGCTTGGTCGGCTTCTCAACGCCTGGGGTACCCCGGAAGGTTCCGAGCCAAGCCCGTAACCGCGGACCGAATCGCTCTCTGAGCTCGGCGCAGGCTCTAGGGTGAGACACATGCCGACATCTGCATCTGTTGATGAAACGAGGCCGAGGTCGCGCTACGCGGCCGGGTTACCCGCGGTCACCCCGGATCGGATTGTCGCCACCGCGATGACGTTGACCAGCGAACACGGGCTGGAGAACTGGACGTTGCGCCAGCTCGCGTCCGGTGTCGGCGCCTACCCGGCGGTGATCTACCACCATGTCGGGGATCGAGAGGCCGTAGTCGCCGCGGTGATCGAGCGGGTGGTGGGCGAGTGGGCCGTCCCCGCCGAGGAGTTGCCGTGGCGGGAGTGGTTCGACCAACTGCTGACCCAAGGGCGGCCAGTACTGCGCCGGCATCCCGGCGTGGCGCGCAGAGTGGCGTTGCACGGCCCTCTGGTCCAATCGGCCCATCGCATCATCGATCCCGGAGTGAGGGTGTTGCAAGGCGCGGGGTTCGGCGACGACAGCGTGCCCGTCTACACCCTGTTACTCAACGCGGCCTGCATGTTCGTGGCGTTGGAAGACGATCGGGAGACGAAGCGGGGGCGGCCGGTCGAGCGTGATCCATCCGACCTGCCAGGCCTCGTCGCACTGGTCAGCTACCTCGACCGCGCCGACCTGAGCGACGAGTTCGCCTATTCCATCGCGCGCACCCTCGACGGCGTCGCCGCCCGGCTGGCAACACTCCACAGTGGACCTCACTTGCCGTACAACGCGTTCAGCTCCGTCCAGGTCATGCCGTCCGCGACGGAGTTGTAGGTACCCTTCTCCAGTAGTTCCACCGTCGCGCGGCGGGCGAGGCCATAGGCCGCCTCCGCGATGGCGCCGCCCATGCTCACCCTCGCCACCCCTGCCTCGGCCAACTCGCGCACGGTCGGCGAGCCCGCCGCGACCATGATGTTCAGTGGCGCTTCGATCCGCGCCGCCAGGGTTCGGATCGTGGCCAGGTCGGTGAGACCCGGCACGAAGATGCCGGACGCACCCGCGTCGAGATAGGCCCGCGCGCGGTCGAGGGTTTCCGTCAGCCGCTCGTCTTCCGTGCCGACCTGACGCAGGTAGGCGTCGGTGCGGGCATTGATGAACAGGTCGATGCCCGCCTCGGTCGCCGCCCCGCGTGCCGCGGCATAGCGCCGCGCCTGCTCGTCGATGTCGCGCAGCGGACCTCGCTCGGTGGCGTACGAGTCCTCCATGTTGACCCCGACCGCGCCAGCGGCCAGGACATCGCGGACCGTGCTCGCGACATCGTCCGGGGTGGCGCCGAAGCCGGTCTCGATGTCGGCGGAGACCGGTACATCCACCGCGGCGACCACCCTGGCGATCAGGTCAAGGGCCTGCCGCCGGTCCAGCGCGTCGCCGTCGGGGGCGCCGAGGCTCCACGCGACCCCGGAACTGGTGGTCGCCACAGCCCGTACACCGGCGCGGACGGATACCAGCGCACTCGCCACGTCCCAGGCGTTGGCCAGCGCCAATACCTCGTCGCCCGCGTGCGAATGGTGGAATCGAGCGGCCTTGTCTTGTTGGGAGATCGTCATGGCGGGCAGTCAAGCATCACCCACCGACAGCGGCTGGCGAGAAAACGACAGTACGGTCGACCGGGCACTCAGGTCGCATTACCGCTAGCCCCGCGTGTGGCGGGACCTCCATCCTGTCCGAGTGCATCACGACTTCGACCGCTGTGTCCGCGCTGTGCGATCCAAGGACGCCCGGTTCGATGGCTGGTTCTACACCGCGGTCCGCACCACGCGCATTTACTGTCGGCCCAGTTGTCCGGTGATTCCACCGAAAACAGAGAACATGGCCTTCTATCCGAGTGCGGCAGCGGCCCAGCAGGCGGGTTTCCGCGCTTGTAAGCGCTGTCGACCGGACGCGAGTCCGGGATCGCCGCGCTGGAACGAGCGCGCTGACCTGGCCGCGAGGGCGATGCGCCTCATCGCCGACGGCGTCGTCGATCGCGCGGGCGTGCCCGGCCTGGCCGCCAGACTCGGCTACAGCGTGCGACAGGTGGAACGACAACTCCTCGCCGAGTTCGGGGCGGGCCCGTTGGCCTTAGCCCGCGCGCAGCGCGCACAAACGGCCCGTTTGCTCATCGAGACGACCGCGTTGCCCATGAGTGAGGTGGCCACGGCGGCGGGGTTCGGCAGCATCCGCACGTTCAACGACACCGTGCGTGAGGTGTTCGCCCTGCCGCCGACGCAGTTGCGACAGCGGGCACGTTGTCAGGTGGGGAACCCCGGCGTGATCGCGTTACGACTACCTTATCGCGAGCCACTGAGCGCGGAGGACCTTTTCGGGTACCTCGCCGCCACCGCCGTGCCAGGCGTCGAAGAATGGCGTGACGGCGCCTACCGCCGAACCCTGCGCCTGCCACACGGGAACGGCATCGTGTCCCTGCGTCCGGCCGTTGGGCATATCGCGTGCCAACTCACCCTGACCGATCTCCGTGACCTCTCCCTCGCCATCAGCAGATGCAGACGACTGCTCGACCTCGACGCCGACCCGGTCGCGGTCAACGATCTGCTCGCCGCCGACTCGGCACTCGCCCCGTACGTTCGCAAAGATCCCGGCCGCCGAGTACCGAGAACCGTCGACGGCGCTGAACTCGCCATCCGGGCGGTGCTCGGCCAACAGGTCTCGCCGGCGGCCGCGCGCACCCACGCCGCCCGCCTCGTCGCCGCTCACGGCGACTCGATGCGCGACCCGCTGGGCGGACTCACGCACCTGTTCCCGTCCGCCGAGGCGCTGGCCGAACTCGACCCGGACATCTTCGCCCTGCCGAGTACCCGCCGAGAGACGCTCAGCGGCTTGGTCTCCGCGCTGGCATCGGGCACGGTCGATGTCGGGGTGGGCGCCGATCGCGACCGCACCCGCGCCCGGTTGGCCGCGCTGCCCGGCTTCGGCTCGTGGACCGTGGAGACCATCGCCATGCGCGCCCTCGGCGACCCGGACGCCTTCCTTCCCGGCGACCCGGGCGTCCGCGCGGCGGCCCGCGAACTTGGCCTACCATCGAGCACCACGGGGCTCACCGCGCACGCGGTCGCCTGGCGCCCGTGGCGCGCGTACGCGGTGCAATACCTGTGGGCGGCCACGGCCAACACGACTGTCCCGCAGGCGGACTGACAGGGAGATCGGTGCGCACACACACCACAGTGGACAGTCCGATCGGTCCGCTGACCCTGGTCGCGACCGACGGGGTGCTGGCGGGAACATACCTGGAAAATCAGCGGCACCTGCCTGCCTTCTCGACGTTCGGAGCGCCCGACGCCGCTGGATTCGATGACGTCATCGCCCAACTCTCGGCGTATTTCGCGGGTGGGTTGACGGAGTTCGAACTGCCACTCGCGTTCGCGGGCACGCCGTTCCAGCGCACGGTGTGGACCGCGTTGTGCGACATCCCCTACGGCGAGACCATCACCTACGGCGAACTCGCGCGGCGGATCGGGCGCCCGACCTCGGCCCGTGCCGTCGGGTTGGCGAACGGGAAGAACCCGGTGAGCGTCATCGTCCCCTGTCACCGGGTGGTCGGTTCGACCGGCGACCTGACGGGGTACGGCGGTGGAGTGGAGCGCAAACGTTTTCTGCTGGACTTGGAGCGGCGGCCACAACTGCCGTCGGGGTAGTGGGTGACACCGAAGTCGGAGCGGTGCCGATGGACTGGGGCAGGC
>JALZNB010000026.1 GCA_030857905.1 Actinomycetota bacterium | reverse complement strand
GACCGACCTCGCCCTGGCCGGACAGCCGGACCCGCATACCGTCGGCGACGCCGGGCGGGATGTTCGCGGTGATCGTGCGGCGCGACCGGACCCGGCCCTCGCCCGCGCACTTGCGACACGGATCGGGGATGACCTCGCCGAGACCTCGGCACACCGGGCAGGCGCGCGCGGTGACGACCTGGCCCAGGAACGACCGCTGCACCGACTGCACCTCGCCGCGACCCCCGCAGGTGTCACAGGTCGTCGGCGAACTCCCGTCGGCGCAGCCTGCCCCGCGACACAGATCGCAAAGCACGGCCGTGTCGACCGTGATCTCCCTGCTGACACCGGTCGCGCACTCCTCAAGGGTCATCTGCACCCGCAGGAGCGCGTCCGACCCTGGCTGCACCCGGCTTCGCGGGCCACGGGCGCTGCCGCCCGCCGCCGCGCCGAAGAAGGCGTCCATGATGTCGCCGAGGCCGAAACCACCACCGCCGAACGGATCGCGCCCGCCGCCACCGCCACCGCCGTTGGACAGCGGGTCGCCGCCCATGTCGACGATCTTGCGCTTCTGCGGGTCCGAGAGCACCTCGTAGGCGGCGGTGACCTCGCGGAACCGCTGCTGGGCGGCCTCGTCCGGGTTGACGTCCGGGTGCAGTTCGCGCGCGAGCTTGCGGTAGGCGCGCTTGATCTCCTCGGAGGTCGCGTTCTGACCGACCCCGAGCGCGCCGTAGTAATCCCTCGCCACCGTTTCCAGTCCTCCTGCCCCGGGCCTGCCGGGGCTCACGTTGTTCCTGGCGGACGATCCTCTTACCGACCGAGGATCTCCCCGACATAGTTCGCCACCGCGCGGACCGCGGCGATGTTGGTGGGGTAGTCCATCCTGGTCGGACCGACCACCCCCATGCCCCCCAACAGGGTCGCACGCGTGCCGTAGCCGATGGAGACCATCGACGTACTCCGCATCTCCTCGGCCTCGTTCTCCTCGCCGATGCGGATCGTGATCGCGCCCGCCGACGCCGTCGCCGCGAGCAGCTTGAGCACGATGACCTGCTCTTCGAGAGCTTCGAGCACCTGGCGCAGCGAATGCGGGAAGTCGGCGGCGTTGCGGGTGAGGTTGGCGGTGCCGCCGAGCACGAGTCGTTCCTCGGGGTGCTCCACCAGCGACTCGACCAGGACGGTGGCCACCCGGGTGATCACATCGCGCATGTCGCTCGGCGCGGCGTCCGGCAACTCGGCGACCTTGGCGGCCGCGTCGGTGAGGCGACTGCCCGCCAGCGTCGAGTTGAGCATCGTGCGCAGGCGGCCGACCGAGCCGTCGGTGATGACGTCGCCAAGGTCGACCATCCGCTGATCGACGCGTCCGGTGTCGGTGATGAGCACCAGCATCAGCCGGGCCGGGGTGATCTTGACGACCTCGACGTGGCGCACCGTGGACGTGGTCAGGGTGGGGTACTGGATGACCGCGACCTGCCGGGTGAGCTGGGCGAGCAACCGGACACTGCGGCGCATCACGTCGTCGAGGTCGATGGCGCCGTCGAGGAAACTCTGGATGGCCTTGCGCTCGGCGGTGCTCAGCGGCTTGACCTCGCTGAGCCGGTCGACGAAGAGCCGGTACCCCTTGTCGGTCGGGATACGCCCCGCGCTGGTGTGCGGCTGGGTGATGTAGCCGTCTTCTTCAAGAGAGGCCATGTCGTTGCGCACGGTCGCGCTGGAGACTCCGAGGTTGTGCCGCTCCACGATGGCCTTCGAGGCGACGGGCTCCTGGTTGTGCACGTAGTCGGCGACGATGGCGCGCAACACCTCGAACCGGCGCTCATCCGAGTTGACCACGTGACACCTCCTTGTCGGTCCAGTTTACGGGGCGCGACCAGCGTGGTGGGTGGGTCACGGTTCGGGTAGGGGTATTGCGCTGACGCGCGGTCTGTCTGAAGCATATTCGGATCACCGGCTGTCAGGAGCGAACATGGCCTCGTCAACGCTGACCACAGTGTTTCTGCCCATCGCCCTGGCCATCATCATGTTCGGCCTCGGCCTCTCGCTGACCGTGGCCGACTTCACCCGCATCGCCCGGGTACCTCGGGCCGCGTTGCTGGCGTTGAGCGTGCAACTGATCATCCTGCCGCTGTTGTGCCTGGGCCTGGTCCTGCTGTTCGATCTGGAACCGGTGCTCGCGGTCGGCATGATGCTGCTGGCTGCGTCTCCCGGCGGGACGACGGCGAACATCTTCAGCCACTTGGCGGGCGGGGACGTGGCCCTCAACGTCACCTTGACGGCGGTCAACTCGGTGATCGCCGTGGTGACGTTGCCGATCGTGGTGAACCTGTCGATCGCCGGGTTCCTCGGCGCCTCCTCGACCATCGGGTTGCAGCCGGCGAAGATGGTGCAGGTGTTCGCGATCGTGCTGGTGCCCGTGGTGCTGGGGATGCTGGTGAACCGGCGGTGGCCCGTGTTCACCGCACGGGTGCGCGGCGGGGTGAAGCTGGCGTCGATCGTGGTGTTGGTGGCCGTCATCGGCGTGGCCGTTTGGGCGGAACGCGCGAACATCTTCGACTACCTGCGGGAGGTCGGCGTGGTGGCCGTCCTGCTGTGCGCGCTCAGCCTGGCCATCGGTTACCTCGTGCCGCGCCTGGCGTCGGTGGAACGTCGACAGGCGATCGCGTCATCGTTCGAGATCGGCATCCACAACAGCACGCTGGCCATCACCATCGCGCTGAGCCCGACATTGCTGGACAACGCGCGGATGGCGATCCCGGCGGCGGTCTACGGCATCCTGATGTTCATTCCGGCGGGCGCGATGGCGTACGTGATCTCTCGGCGGACCTTGTCGAATCGGTCCCTCGCCGAGGGACAATGACCACGAGCGCGATCGATCTGATCACCTCAGGGGTCGGGTCGTCACCGGCACCGTGGCGGCGCCGCGAAGGTTGATGCGGCCGTTCCATCCGACCGGCCCGGCCAACGCGAGTGCCGGGAAGCGGTCGACAAGCCGCCCGATGGCCACCCGGCCTTCCAGCCGCGCCAGCGCCGCGCCGAGGCAGTGGTGTGGTCCCGCTCCGAATGAGCTGTGTTGGCGGGCGTTGGCCCTGGTGAGGTCGAGCTGATCGGCGTCAGACCCCCAGAACTCCGGGTCCCGATTGGCCGACCCCAGGTTGGCGATGACGAAACTCCCCGCCGGGATCTCATGGCCGCCCGCGAGATAGGGCTGGAGGGTCACCCGCCTGCTCGACTGGACCGGGCTGTCGTAGCGGAGAAGTTCCTCCACGGCGTTCGCGATCAACGAAGGGTCGCCGCGCAACAGCGCCAACTGCTCAGGATCGCGAAGTAGGGCCACCACTCCATTGGAGATCAGGTTCACCGTTGTCTCGTGACCCGCGATGTAGAGCAGGACGACCTGAGCGATCAGTTCATCGTCGCTCAGCATCTCGCCGTCGTGTTCCGCCTGGATCAGCTCGGTCAACAGGTCATCCGCCGGATTGGCGCGTTTCCAATCGACCACATCCGCGACCAACGCGCACAGCTCGCGGTCGGCTTCAGTGATGGCGCGCGCCACTTCCGGGTCCGCCACGGGTTCCAGGGAACGGACCAACGTCCCCGTCAGACCGCGCACGTGCGCCTCGTCCGCCGGGGGCATGCCGAGCATCTCCGTGATCACCGTGAAGGGCAGCGGGAACGCCAACTCTTCGACCAGGTCCGACTCCCCGGCCCGCGCCATGCGATCGAGCGCGGTGTCGACGAGCGCGGTGATCCTGGGTTCCAGCGCCGAGATCGCCCGGGGAGTGAAGACCTTCGCCACCAGCGAGCGGAGGCGGGTGTGGTCGGGCGGGTCGCGGTCGAGCATGGACAGGGCGCCCGCCCGCCAATCGGTCGCACCGGTGGACTCGCGCATCTCCGTCCACCGCGAGTGGCCCGCGAGGTGGCGCTGCTCGACCGACAGCGGCCCGCGAAGCAGGGGGAAGACGTCGGCGTGGCGGCTGATGAACCAGAACCCCAGCGGGTGTTCGTGGACCGGGCTCGACTCGCGCAGTTCGCGGTAGTGGCCGTACGGGTCCTCGTCGAATCCTGGGACGAACGGGTTGAACACCGTCTCGGTCATCGACTCACCTTCACGGAGTTGGTCACATACTCATGAGAGTGGCCCACATGTCCGCCGTCAAGAGCCGCCGGGAGGACCTCAGGTCAGCCTGCGGACCACGGCGTCGGCCAGTAGCCGCCCGCGCGGGGTGAGCACACACCGGCCCGCGGACAGCGCGGAACCGTCGAGCAACCCGTCACGCACAGCGAGTTCGGCCTCGGCGACGGCGGCCGCGTCCAACGCGGCGACCGGCAGACCCTCCGCGAGCCGCAGTTCCAGCAGGACCCGCTCAACACGACGGTCGTCGTCGGTGAGCAGTTCACGGCCCGCGGCGGGAGAGCGGCCCTCGGCCAGCTCCGTCGCGTAGCGCGCCGGGTGTTTGACGTTCCACCAGCGCACCCCGCCGACATGGCTGTGCGCTCCGGGACCCGCACCCCACCAGTCGCCGCCGAGCCAGTAGCCGAGGTTGTGGCGACAGCGTGCCTCGGAAGACGACGCCCAGTTCGACACCTCGTACCAGTCCAGGCCGACCGCCGTCAGCGCCGCGTCAACCTGCTCGTACCGGTCGGCCAACACGTCGTCGTCAGGGGCGGGTAGGTCGCCGCGCGCCACACGGCGTGCCAACGCCGTGCCGTCCTCGACGATCAGCGAGTACGCCGACACATGGTCGACCCCGGCGGCGAGCACGGCGTCCAGCGATGCGGCCAGGTCCGCAGCGCGCTCCCCCGGTGTGCCATAGATGAGGTCGAGGTTCACATGGTCGAACCCGGCCGCACGGGCCTCACGGGCCGCGTCCACCGCTCGTCCTGGAGTGTGGGTGCGGTCTAGCACGGCCAGCACATGCCGGGCCGCCGACTGCATCCCCAACGACACCCGCGTGTACCCGGCTTCCCGCAACCCCGCGAAGAACTCCGGTGACGTCGACTCCGGGTTGGACTCCGTGGTCACCTCGGCGCGGTCGGCGAGGCCGAATGTCGACCGGACCGCCTCCAACACCTGGGACAGGCCGTGGGCCCCCAGCAGCGACGGCGTGCCGCCACCGACGAACACCGTGTCGATACAGGGTGGCGCACCAAGAACCTCGGCGGCGAGGTCGAGTTCCCGGCGCAGCCCCTCCAGCCACGACTCCGGCGACGCCGACGAGCCCAACTCGCCCGGCGTGTAGGTGTTGAAGTCGCAGTAGCCGCAGCGCGTGGCGCAGAACGGTACGTGGACGTAGATCCCGAACGGGCGGGTGCCCAGGCCGGTGAGAGCCGACGCGGGCAACACGCCGTCGGCTGGGGCTGGTTCGCCGGATGGCGGTACGGAGGGCACGTCCCCATCTTCGCAGGCGCAGGTCAGGCACTACGCCGGGCCGGGACGCAAGTGCGGCGGGCCGCGTCCCAGCATGCGGTAGTCGGTGGACCACACCGTGGACGCGTGGCACGCTCAGGTCATGTCCGCGACCGAAGTCTTCCTGGTGGCCCGCCGCCACGTGGACTTCCGGCGCGTGTCCAGCTCGATGTGCCGTCGGTACCTCTGACCCGTCGCATTCGCATTCAGCAGGCGTCGGGCGTGCCGGCTGAGTGATCCCCAGCGTGTCCCCACGGGGTCTGATCCGGCGCGCACGGCGCCCCGACCCCGAGGACAACCGGTGTCTCCCACCACACCCCCGTCATCCGCCCCGGCCAGCGCTGGCACCCGCGCGCACGCCCGCCGGGGTGAGGGCCAATGGGCGCTCGGCTACCGAGAGCCGCTGAATCCGAACGAGCGCTCGAAGAAGGACGACAACCCGCTCAACGTGCGAGACCGGATCGAACACGTCTACGCCAAGGGCGGGTTCGACAGCATCGACCCCGGCGACCTGCGTGGGCGTTTCCGCTGGTTCGGCCTCTACACCCAGCGCAAGCCGGGAATCGACGGCGGCCGGACGGCGACGCTGGAGCCCGAGGAGCTCGACGACGAGTTCTTCATGCTGCGCGTCCGCATCGACGGCGGCGCGGTCACGACCGGACAGCTCGCGGTGATCGGTGAGATCTCCCAGACCTACGCCCGCGACACCGCCGACATCACCGACCGGCAGAACATCCAGTACCACTGGATCCGGGTCGAGGACATGCCCGCGATCTGGGCGAAGCTCGAAGGCGCCGGGCTGACCACGATGGAGGCCTGCGGCGACAGCCCCCGCGTGGTCCTGGGGTCGCCGGTGGCCGGGATCGCGGTGGACGAGGTGATCGACGGGACACCCGCGATCGACGAGATCAAGCGCCGGTTCATCGGCGACCCGGCGTTCTCGAACCTGCCGCGCAAGTTCAAGTCGGCCGTGTCGGGCTCGCCGGATGTGGCGCACGAGATCCACGACATCGCGTTCGTGGGTGTCGTCCACCCCGAGCACGGCCCCGGTTTCGACGTGTGGGTCGGCGGTGGCCTCTCGACCAACCCGATGATCGGGCAGCGCCTCGGCGCGTGGGTTCCGCTGGACGAGGTCGCCGATGTGTACGGCGCGGTGATCAGTGTTTTCCGCGACTTCGGCTACCGCCGGTTGCGGGCCCGCGCGCGCATCAAGTTCCTGGTCAAGGACTGGGGTGTGGCGAAGTTCCGCGAGGTCGTCGAGGACAAGTACCTCGGTCGCAAGCTGATCGACGGCCCCGCGCCCGAGATCCCCGCCGAGCAGCTCGACCACGTCGGCGCGCACAGGCAGAAGGACGGCAAGTTCTACGTCGGCGCCGCGCCCATCGCGGGCCGGACCTCGGGGTCAGCCTTGGTCGCGGTGGCGAAAGCCGCGGAACGGGCGGGGTCGCGGCGGGTGCGGTTCACCCCGTTGCAGAAGCTCGTGGTCCTCGATGTCGCCGAGGCCGAGGTGCCCGCGCTGCGGAAGGAACTGGCGACGCTGGGTCTGCCGACCAAGCCGACGCCGTGGCGGCGGGGCGTGATGGCCTGCACCGGCATCGAGTTCTGCAAGTTGGCGATCGTGGAGACCAAGGCACGCGCGCACGACCTGGTCGCCGAGCTGGAGAAGCGGCTGGTCGACATCACCGACGGCGTCACCGCGCCGATCTCGGTGCACATCAACGGCTGTTCGAACTCGTGCGCCCGCGTCCAGACGGCCGACATCGGATTGAAGGGCCAGCTCGTCACCGACGACAACGGCAACCAGGTAGAGGGTTTCCAGGTGCACCTCGGTGGCGGCCTCGGGCTCGACGCCGGGTTCGGCCGGAAGCTGCGCGGCCACAAGGTGACCGGCGACGACCTGCCGGACTACGTCGAGCGCGTCGTGCGCAACTTCGTCTCCTCACGGGACGAGGGCGAACGGTTCGCCCAGTGGGTCACCAGGGCCGACGAAGGTGATCTCAAGTGACCGAGCGCGCGACGCCGTTCTACTGCCCCTACTGCGGGGATGAGGATCTGCGACCGGAAGCGGAACCACACGCGGCGTGGTTGTGCGCCGCGTGCAGGCGCGTGTTCTCGGTGAAGTTCGTCGGACTCAATCTGGCCACCACGGAGGTTCCTCGATGAGCGCGGCACTGCGGAGTCTGGCCGAGAACGCCGAGCGGGAGTTGGCCGAGGCGACCGCGGCCGAGGCGCTGGCCTGGACCGCCGAGACGTTCGGCGACCGGTTCATCGTCGCGTCGAACATGCAGGACGCCGTCCTGATCGACCTCGCCTACCAGGCGAAACGCGACATCGACGTCCTGTTCCTGCAGACCGGCTACCACTTCCCGGAAACCATCGGCACCCGGGACGCGGTCGAGGCGGTCTACCCGGATGTCCGAATCGTCAACGCCGAGGCCGCGCAGTCGGTGGCCGACCAGGAGGCCGAGTTCGGCCCGCTGAACAAGACCGATCCGACCCGCTGCTGCTTCCTGCGCAAGGTGGTCCCGCTGCGCGACACGCTGGCGAAGTACGACGCCTGGGTGACCGGTGTGCGCCGGGTCGACGCGCCGACCCGGGCGAACACGCCGATCGTGCAGTGGGACGACCGAAACTCCCTGGTGAAGATAAATCCGCTCGCGGCCTGGACGGATGAGCAATTCACCGGTTACATCGCTGACCATGGCATTCTGGAAAATCCCCTGGTCAGCATCGGGTACCTGTCCATCGGCTGCGCGCCGTGCACGGCGAAGCCACTGCCGGGTCAGGACGCGCGCAGTGGCCGCTGGGCCGGGCAGGCCAAAACCGAGTGCGGATTGCACGGATAGGGGGGTTCAGTGACTCGGACCGACCGGCCGACCACCAACGAGACAACGACGGGACTGGACGCCTTGGGGCGTCTGGAGTCCGAGGCGATCCACATCTTCCGCGAGGTGGCCGGCGAGTTCGACCGGCCGGTGATTCTCTTCTCCGGCGGAAAGGACTCCACCGTCCTGCTGCACTTGGCGGTCAAGGCGTTCTGGCCCGCGCCGGTGCCGTTTCCGCTGTTGCACGTCGACACCGGGCACAACCTGTCCGAGGTGATCGAGTTCCGGGATCGCACGATCGAGCGCTACGGCCTGCGGCTGCTGGTGGCGAACGTGCAGGACTGGATCGACGACGGCAGGCTGACCGAACGGCCGGACGGCACCCGCAACCCGTTGCAGACCGTGCCGCTGCTCGACTCGATCACCGCGAACAAGTTCGACGCGGTGTTCGGTGGCGGCAGGCGCGACGAGGAACGGGCCAGGGCGAAGGAACGGATCTTCAGCCTGCGCAACGCGTTCGGCCAGTGGGAGCCACGCAGGCAGCGTCCCGAACTGTGGAATCTGTACAACGGCAGGCACAAGGCGGGCGAGCATGTCCGGGTGTTCCCGTTGTCCAACTGGACCGAGCTCGACGTCTGGCGCTACATCGACCGGGAAAAGATCGAGCTGCCGTCGATCTACTTCTCGCACCGCCGCGAGGTGTTCCTGCGCGACGGCATGTGGCTCACGGCGGGCCCGTGGTTCGGGCCTCGGGAGAACGAGACAGTGCGCGAGATGACGATCCGCTACCGGACCGTCGGCGACGGTTCGTGCACGGGCGCCGTCGAATCGGAGGCGACCGACATCGCGGCGGTCATCGCCGAGGTGTCCGCGTCGCGATTGACCGAGCGCGGCGCGACCCGCGCGGACGACCGGATGTCGGAAGCAGCCATGGAAGACCGCAAGCGAGAGGGCTACTTCTGATGACGACGGCCGACGATCTCCCCCTCGACCTGCTGAGACTGGCGACGGCGGGCAGTGTCGACGACGGCAAGTCCACCCTCGTGGGCCGTCTGCTCTACGACACCAAGTCCGTACTGGCCGACCAACTCGACGCCGTCCACCGGGCGAGCGTCGACAAGGGACTGTCCACTCCAGACTTGTCGCTGCTCGTCGACGGGCTGCGCTCCGAGCGCGAGCAGGGCATCACGATCGACGTGGCGTACCGCTACTTCGCCACGCCCCGGCGGTCGTTCGTCCTCGCCGACACTCCGGGGCACGTGCAGTACACCCGCAACACGGTCACCGGCGCGTCGACAGCGCAGTTGGCCATCCTGCTGGTGGACGCGCGCAAGGGGGTGCTGGAGCAGACCCGCCGTCACGCGGCCGTTCTGGCGTTGCTCGGCGTGCCCCGGCTCGTCCTGGCGGTCAACAAGATCGACCTGGTCGACTACGACGAGGGCACCTTCGAGGTGATGGCGAAGGAGTTCACCGACCACGCCACCGCGTTGGGCTACCCGCTCGGCTCGGTGCTGTCGATCCCGGTGTCGGCCCTCGTCGGCGACAACGTGGTCGACCGCTCGGTGCGCACACCCTGGTACCAGGGGCCGACCCTGCTGGACCACCTGGAGACCGTGCCGGTCGAGCCCGACCCGCACGACATGCCGTTCCGGTTCCCCGTGCAGTACGTGATTCGGCCGCGCACCGCCGAGTACCCCGACTACCGCGGCTACGCGGGCCAGGTCGCGGCGGGCACGGTCACCAAGGGCGACGAAGTCGTGGTGCTCCCCGCCGGGCTGCGCACGACGATCGCGCGCATCGACACCCCGGACGGTGAACTCGCCGAAGCGCAGGCGGGCCGATCGGTCACGCTCGTGCTCGCCGACAACATCGACATCTCCCGGGGCGACCTCATCGCCCCGGCGGCGAGCGCACCCGCGATCACCGACGACTTCGAGGCCACCCTCGCCTGGCTGGCGGACAAACCGCTGCGGCCGGGGGCCAGGGTGCTCGTCAAGCACGGCGCGCGGACCGTGCAGGCGATCGTGAGCGACCTGCACGCCAGGTTCAACGAACAGAACCTGTCCACGCTGCCCAACCCGGAAAGCCTGGAGCTCAACGAGATCGGCCGCGTCCAGGTGCGTACCGCCGAGCCGCTGCCGGTCGACCACTACGGGGTCAGCAGGCGGACCGGCGCCTTCCTGGTGATCGATCCGGCCGACGGGACGACCTTGGCCGCCGGCCTGGTCGGGGCGGGCCTGCCCGCACTGGACACGGGACGGGTCTGTACCTGAGGCGGAAAGACCGCCACCCGCCCGGTCCGACCCCAGCCTGATCCTGTCGAAAGGTCACCAGCCGTGAAGTCCTCGCTCACCAGACGCGTCTTGGCCGCCGGAGCCGCGTTGTCCTTACTGGTCGGAGGCTGCACCCGCGTCGAGACGCCCGCGGCCGACACCTCGGGTCCGGCGCAGGACAAAGGTGCCGCCGCCGAACTGCGTCTCGGCTACTTCCCCAACGTCACGCACGCCTCGGCGCTCGTCGGCCTGGAGAAGGGGTTGTTCGCCAAGGAACTCGGCGCCACCACGCTGGTACCGACGAAATTCAACGACGGCCCCACCGAGGTCAGCGCGTTCCTCGGCGGCTCGCTCGACGCCGGGTTCCTCGGTTCCGGGCCGGCCCTCAACGCCTACGCCAAGTCCAAGGGCGAGGCCGTCCGGCTCGTCGCGGGCGGCACGTCCGGTGGCGCGCAGTTGGTGACCACCCCGGACATCGCCACGCCGGAAGACCTCGTCGGCAAGACCGTGGTGACGCCGCAACTGGGCAACACCCAGGACGTCTCGCTGAAGAAGTGGCTGGTGGACAAGGGCCTCAAGGACGAGGTCCAGGTCACCAACCGGGAAAACGCGCAGACCCTCGACGCGTTCAAGAAGGGCGAGGTGCAGGCGGCCTGGCTGCCGGAGCCGTGGTCGTCGCGGCTGGTGATCGAGGCGGGCGGGAAGGTCCTGCTCGACGAGAAGGACCTGTGGCAGGACGGCAAGTTCCCGACCACGGTCCTGCTGGTGCACACCCAGTACCTCAGGGACCACCCGCAGACGGTCCAAGCGCTCATCCGGGGTCTGCTCGCGGCCAACGATTTCGCCACGAAGAACACCGCCGAGGCGAAGCTGGCGGTCAACAGCCAACTCAAGGCGTTGACCGGCAAGGAACTCGGCGCGCCGGTCATCGACCGGGCGTTCACCTCGATCGAGCTGAGCACCGATCCGCTGGCGGGCACGTTCCCGCGGTTGGCCAAGGACGCGGTCACCGCGGGGATCGCCACCGACGAGACGCGACTCGACGGGTTCGTCGACCTCACCCCGCTCAACACGGTGCTCAAGGCTGCGGGCAAGCCCGAAGCCGACGCAGCGGGTCTCGACAGCAAGTAACCAATGGACAACCGAGGAAGGCAGGCGAGGACGATGACCGCCACGGTCGAAGTCGCACCGGCCCGCACGGCCACCGACGCGGTCGTCCGGCTCACCGGAGTCCGCAAGACCTTCGGAAACGGACCCCGCGCCGTGACCGCGCTCGACGGCATCGATCTGTCCGTCGCGCCCGGAGAGTTCGTCTGCCTCCTCGGTGCGTCCGGCTGCGGCAAGACCACCGTGCTCAACCTGATCGCGGGCCTCGACGCGCCGTCGGCCGGGAAGATCGAACTGAGCGCTCGCCGACCCGCGGTCATGTTCCAGGAAGCCGCGCTGATGCCGTGGCTGACCGCGGCGCGCAACGTGGAGTTGCCGCTGCGGCTGGCCGGGATCAAGCGGGCCGAGCGGCAACAGCGGACGGCGGAACTGCTGGAGCTGGTGCGGCTCGGCGGTGTCGGCGACAAACGTCCGCACGAGCTGTCCGGCGGCATGCGCCAGCGGGTCGCCCTCGCCCGCGCGCTCGCCTCGGCGATCGAGGGCGACGGCGGGCGGGCCTCGTCGCTGCTGTTGATGGACGAGCCGTTCTCCGCGCTCGACGCGATCACCAGGGACGTGCTCCAGGGCGAGCTGATCCGGGTATGGCAGACCACCGGCAGCGCCGTGGTGTTCGTGACCCACGACGTCCGCGAGGCGGTCCGGCTCGGTCAGCGGGTGGTCCTGCTGTCCTCCAAGCCTGGTCGCGTCGTGCAGGAATGGTCGGTCAACGGGCTCGACGACGCCCGGCAGACAGCGGCCATCGATGAGATCAACGCCCGGCTGCGAGAGGTGATCATCAGCCATGCAGCGTGAGGCCACCCGTCCCGACGGCGCGAACCCGGCCGACCTGTCGGCCGTCGAGGCGGGTCTCGACGCCCTCGACACCCCGCCGGACGCGGGCAGGGCCACCGCGCGACGCGGCCTGGTGCGGTCGGTGGTGTCACCGATCGTCGCCCTCGTCCTGGTCGTCGTGGTGTGGCAGTTGCTGTGGTCGCGGGCCATCTGGCCCGAGTACCAGCTGCCCGCGCCGATCGCCGTCTGGGACCAGATCTGGACGGTGATCCAGAACGGCGACGTGTGGGAGTTCCTCTGGGTGTCGGTCCACCGGGCCGTCATCGGCTTTCTGATCGCGGTGGCGGTGGCCACCCCGCTCGGTCTGCTGCTGGCCAAGGTCAAGTTGGTGCGCGCCGCCATCGGCCCGCTGATCTCCGGTCTGCAGAGCCTTCCGTCGGTGGCGTGGGTACCCGCAGCCGTCCTGTGGTTCGGACTCACCGACGCGGCGATCTACACCGTCGTGTTGCTGGGTGCCGTCCCGTCAATCGCCAACGGGCTCGTCGCGGGCATCGACCAGATCCCGCCGATCCTGCCCAGGGTGGGCAAGGTTCTGGGCGCGAACCTCCTCGACAACGCCCGCTTCATCCTGCTGCCCGCCGCCCTGCCGGGCTATCTCGCCGGACTCAAGCAGGGGTGGGCGTTCTCCTGGCGGTCGCTGATGGCCGCCGAGCTGATCGCCACCTCGCCCCAGCTCGGGTTCGGCCTCGGGCAGTACCTGCACAACGGCATGTCGCTCAACGACATGTCGATGGTCATGGCGGGCATCCTGCTGATCTTCTTCGTCGGTGTCGGCATCGAACTACTGGTATTCCGGCCGTTGGAACGCGCTGTGCTGCGCGCACGCGGCCTGACCGGGGCACTGTGACGCCCCCGCTGATCGCCGTGGCGCACGGCAGTCGTGATCCACGTTCGGCGTCGACCGTCGCCGAGTTGTTGGACGTCGTGCGCGAACACCGGCCCGAGTTGGATGTACGGGACGCGTTCCTCGACCTGTCCACTCCCCGGTTCGTCGACGTGCTCGAAGGTCTGCACCAGGAAGGCCACCGCGAGGTCGTGGTGGCGCCGCTGTTGCTCGGACGGGCGTTCCACGCACGAGTCGACCTACCGGGACTGATCGCCGACGTGGTGGGGCGTTCCCCTCGCCTGTCGGTGACGCTGGCCGACGTGCTCGGGCCCGACGCCCGCCTGGAAGCCGCGGCGGTGCGGCGCCTGCGTGAGATCGGCGTCGAGCCGGGCCAGTCCGATGTGGGGATCGTCTTCGCGGCGACCGGGTCGTCGCACGCACCCGCCAACGCCAGGGTGTTCGAGATCGCGAAACGGTGGGCGCGCACCCACGGGTGGTCCGGCGTGCGAGTGGCTTTCGCCTCGGCCGGGCCGCCGGAGGTGGCGGGCGCTGTCGCCGCGCTGCGCGCCCGAGGCGCCGAACGAATCGCCGTCGCGTCGTGGTTC
>JALZNB010000025.1 GCA_030857905.1 Actinomycetota bacterium | reverse complement strand
GGCCGAACTTGCTCCTGGTTCGGCTCCGATCCAAGTGCGCGCGCCGCACCGGCCTCGTGGAAGCCGAAGTAGACGAGAACTTGCGGCCGACAGCGCTGCCAGCTCGACTGACGAATCGTGCTCGAGGGCGGCCGCCCGACTCGCTGGCCCACACTGCCGACCGCGGACACACGCTCCATGAGGACCATCAACCGTGCCAGCTCCAGCCGCGCCCGCGCCGGCGGACGAGCGAGCAAGGAAGTAGAAGTAGCCAACACCGCGCAAACTCCGGTGAGCCCATGTCACTCTCGCATCACGCGACGACCGTCCTGGCGCGGCGTAGCCCAGGTGCCGGAGCGCGACAAACGCCCCGCGGCTCACCGCCAAAGAGTACCTGTAAGTCCGCCGACAGTTAGTAGGCCTGTGCGTTGACGCCCCGACGTATAGAGTACATGCCCGTCTCAACGACCCAATACTCCGCGAGCCTAGCACGTTCTCAGTCTCGACACTCCGGTCTGGCTTACTGCAGGCCCGCGATTCAGTTGCCAGCGTCAAGCCACGCCACACCTTCGTCACCGCATCCCGCCGGCAAACCCATATCATCCGCTTCTATCGCCTCGCCGAGATTAACCGCAAGAATGCCCGCCCATACGTTGGGTGGAAATGCGTCACTGGTGTCCGACTGCGCGTCGGCGGAGAAACCAAACAGACAGCCCGGCCGGTCGTGGTGCCAGAATGTCACTACGAGCTTGGGGGGACAAGTCGAGCGGTCGACGTAGACATCGTCAAGACTAACGCATGGCCACTCGGAGACAGCCCTAGTGTCGGTGCTACCGGCTCGCCAAACGTACTCACTAAACTCGCGCACCAGCTGGTCATCGTAGCTTGTTGATCGGTCGTCTCCGGACACGACTTCACCAGGGCCTATACGACAAAATCGGTCGCCACGCGGGCTAGTGGGTGCACCGGCGCGACATCTTCTTGCGACCAGGTCCCGCGGACGCTACGCAGGTCATGGATAGCAGATCCTTACGCAACGTCCCCCGCTGCGCGGGAAGTCAATCCGTCTACTGTACGCTGTCACTACCCCAATCCGGCGGGGCGCGCGGCTGTGAAGCACGTTTCGTACAATTACCAGATCCTGCGTAGCACGCGTACGGGTCACGTTTCGTACGAGAGAAAACTTGAGATAACTACAGCGCGGCGGATCTTCGCAGATGCGTTGGCCCCGCCCGAAGACTCGGCGAATGAACGTGTTCATGCCCTTGTCACTCCATCCACGCCTCTGCTTAATATGGCGGTATCCATACGACTTGTTGCCGTACAGCAAGTTCACTCGACCCCATCGGGTAGAGTAGGTGTATCGGACCTCCCAGCTCTTGGCAGCGCCAGTCGCCGCCCCCGTAACGAAATCGTCAGTACGGGAGGTGACTTCGCTGCCGGATATAGCCGAGCTGTCGCGGGCACTCGCGGATGGGGCCGCTGGTACGAGAGATACCACGGCCACTGCTACACCGATGAGGAGGCCGAGCCAGGTCCCTGTAGTACCTTCCGAAAGGAAAATAGCCGACATCGCCTGCACAGACCGATCAGCGAGATTCCGGCGTGTCGGCGTGATTTCCACCCGCCCCGAGCGGCGAAGCCGCCAGGAGAACTAGCTGGCGATAGCCAGCTCTTGGCTGCGCCCCACCATGGGATCGTGACATGCGCCGGTCTCCTACTCTTGGCCTCGACGTGGCCGGTCTGCTCTGAGGGTGGTGAGCGTATCGAGGCGACAAGGCGATTGCAACGCTCGAGACCCTCCAATCGCTCAGGTGAGATCGTCGCTAGGCCGGGCGCAGCCGCGTGGCTGAGCGGCCGCGCCTCGCACGGCCACGCGCATCGCCTCGAGCGGCGCGGTGCGGCCGGTCCAGCGCTCGAGGCTGAGGGCGCCCTGGCGGACGAGGACCTCCAGTCCGTCGGTCACGAGCGCCCCGGACGCGCGGGCGAAGGCCACAAGGGGCGTCGGGCGTGCGGGCGTGTAGACGAGATCGACCACGGACGTACCTTTCTGAACCGCATCGGCCAGCGGAGGCAACTCCACGAGCTGGTCGGAATCCGGGGCGAGGCCCGCGGTGGTGCAGTGGACTAGCACGTCGACGGCG
>JALZNB010000629.1 GCA_030857905.1 Actinomycetota bacterium | reverse complement strand
CAACCAGCACGCCAACTAATTAAAATACACGCACCCCCCCCCCGGCCCCAACGTCGTCCACGAGAAGAAGTGGGGCGCACCCACGATCACCAACGACGGCGTCTCGATCGCCAAGGAGATCGAGCTGGAGGACCCGTGGGAGAAGATCGGGGCCGAGCTCGTCAAAGAGGTCGCCAAGAAGACCGACGACGTCGCCGGTGACGGCACCACCACCGCGACCGTGCTCGCCCAGGCGCTCGTGCGCGAGGGCCTGCGCAACGTCGCGGCGGGCGCCGACCCGATGGCGCTCAAGCGCGGCATCGAGCAGGCCGTCGAGGCCGTGATCGAGCAGCTGCACAAGTCCGCCAAAGAGGTCGAGACCAAGGAGCAGATCGCGGCCACCGCGTCCATCTCCGCGGGCGACACCACCATCGGCGCGCTGATCGCCGAGGCGCTGGACAAGGTCGGCAAGGAAGGCGTCATCACCGTCGAGGAGAGCAACGCCCTCGGCATGGAGCTCGAACTCACCGAGGGTATGCGCTTCGACAAGGGCTACCTGTCCGGTTACTTCGTGACCGACGCCGAGCGTCAGGAAGCGGTTCTCGACGACCCGTACATCCTGCTGTTCAGCTCCAAGATCTCCTCGGTCAAGGACCTGCTCCCGCTGCTGGAGAAGGTCATGCAGTCCGGCAAGCCGCTGCTGATCATCGCCGAGGACGTCGAGGGCGAGGCCCTGGCCACCCTGGTCGTGAACAAGATCCGCGGCCTGTTCAAGTCGGTCGCGGTCAAGGCTCCCGGTTTCGGTGACCGCCGCAAGGCGATCCTGCAGGACATCGCCACCCTCACCGGTGGCCAGGTCATCAGCGAGGACGTCGGCCTCAAGTTGGAGAACGCCGACATCTCGCTGCTGGGCAAGGCCCGCAAGGTCGTCGTGACCAAGGACGAGACCACTGTCGTCCAGGGCGAGGGTGACGCCGAGCAGATCCAGGGTCGGGTCAACCAGATCCGCGCCGAGATCGAGAAGAGCGACTCCGACTACGACCGCGAGAAGCTCCAGGAGCGCCTGGCGAAGCTCGCGGGCGGCGTGGCCGTCATCAAGGCCGGTGCCGCGACCGAGGTCGAGCTCAAGGAGCGCAAGCACCGCATCGAGGACGCGGTCCGCAACGCCAAGGCCGCTGTCGAAGAGGGCATCGTCGCCGGTGGCGGCGTGGCCCTGCTCCAGGCAGCCGAAGCCGCTTTCGCGGGCCTCAAGCTCGAGGGCGACGAGGCCACCGGCGCCAACATCGTCCGGGTCGCCGTCGAGGCGCCGCTCAAGCAGATCGCCATCAACGCGGGCCTCGAAGGCGGCGTCGTGGTGGAGAAGGTCAAGGGCCTCCCGCAGGGCCACGGCCTCAACGCCGCGACCGGCGTCTACGAGGACATGCTCGCCGCTGGCGTGCCGGACCCGACCAAGGTCACCCGCTCCGCGCTGCAGAACGCCGCCTCGATCGCCGCACTGTTCCTCACCACCGAGGCAGTCGTCGCCGAGAAGCCCGAGAAGGCCGGTGCCGCCCCCGCGGGCGGCGACCCGACCGGTGGCATGGACTTCTGATCTCCTGAAGTTCTAGGCGTCACGGCAAGACAGTCGAAGGCCCGGTCCGCGTCACGCGGACCGGGCCTTCGGCACGTCACGGGTCAGTCGGCGGGCAGGGTGTAGTGCAGTTGATAGCGCTCGGCGGACAACACCATGTCGTTGACCTCGACCGCCCGATCCCCGGCATAGGCGACTCTGGCCACGGTGATCACCGGCGTTCCCGCCGCCAAATTCAGCACCGCAGCCTCCGAGGAGGTCGGCATCCGAGCGCCGACAACCTCATCGAAGCTGACCAACTGGTGTCCCGCATCCTCCAGGCGCGCGTAGACACCGCCTTGGCCGGTGTCGTCTCGTTCGATCGGCGTGCCGAGGGTGAGATCACGCGGGAAACGTGAAGTCGACAGTTGGACCGCGATGTCGTCGGCCCGCATGACCCGGTCGCGCACACAGACCTCGGCTTCGGCTGAAATCCCCAGCAGATCGGCCACCCGCTTGCCCGCGGCCTCGAACCGGACTTCGGCTGACACCGATGGCGTCCAACTGCCATCGGCGGCGTCTCCGAGAAAAGTGCCCTTGTTCCGATCACGGGACTGCCTGGAGAGCCGATTCCGCGCCAACCGACGCACAACGGGCGCTGAGCGGACGAACACACCTCGCCCGTGCTCGGCGATCAACACGCCCTCGACCCGCAACACGTCGAGAGCTTGCCGTACGGTCGGCCGCGAGATGTCGAACTCGGCGGCCAGCTCGCGTTCGGACGGGATGCGGTCGCCGGGCGCGTATTCGCCCGCCACCACACGACCTCGGAGAACGTTGGCGACCTGCCGGTAGACGGGCACGCCGCCCAACTTGTTGACCAATCCCCGTCCTTTCGGCCCGTGCGGACGTTTGACACAGATTACCGAGTGATCGCCCGATAGGCGGACAACGCGCAACTGGTATTGACCACTGCTCGCCAACAGGATCTACTGGGCTGGTCAAGCTGGCTTTACCAGTGGAAAGTTGATGTCATGTGGAATCTGACCGCAGGGGCATGGGTGACGGTCAAGAATGGGCGCCCGATGCGGTGCCGGGTTCACCAGGACGATGAGGTGCTCTTCGTGCTCGGCCCGCAGCGCCAGGACTTCGAGTTCGTCTTCCAAACAGATAGTTTGCGCCGTTTCGTCAAGCTGGCGACCGATGCGCTAAGTCAGGTAGAAGCTGGAGCTTTCGACGATGCCGACAGCGCACCCGAGTAACCACGTCAGCTACTCCGTCAATGCCGACACGCGCCGGTAGCGCTCCAGCCACCGCTTCCGTGTCTCATCGTCAACCTCAACCACCGAGTCGGGCTGGGGGGCCGTCCGGGGGACTGGCAGCCATCCGTCGACGGCCCGCAGCGAGTCCGACGAGGTGTCCGCGGTGAACAGTGACAGCGTCGCCAGGCCGCACGCGTAGTCCAGTGACGGCAACGCCCCTGCCAACGCCAGTTCCGCGGCCAGTCCGACGCTCGATTCCAGGGCCGAGGACACGACACACGGCAGCCCGCATGCTTCCGCCACCGCCAATGCCCGCCGTACGCCGCCCAAGGGGGCGACTTTCAGTACCGCGATGTCGGCCGCGCCGGCGACCGCCACCCGCAGTGGGTCTTCCGCTCGACGGATCGACTCGTCGGCGGCGATGGGGATGTTGACCGCTCGTCGGACCAGGGCCAGTTCCTCGATCGTGCGGCACGGTTGTTCCGCGTACTCCAGTCCGCCCGCCGCCCGTTCCAGGGCGCGCAGGGCGGCCACGGCGGCGTCGACGTCCCACGCTCCGTTCGCGTCCACTCGGATGCGGCCGCCTGGGCCCAGCGCGTCGCGGACGGCGGTGAGGCGTTCGCAGTCCGAGGCGACTGTCGTCCGTGGATCGGCGACTTTCACCTTCGCCGTCGCGCACCCCGACGCGGCGACGATCTCGTGTGCGCGCTCCGGCGAGACCACGGGCACCGTGCAGTTCACCGGTATCCGGTCGCGCACCGGCGCGGGCCAGCCTTCGAACGCGGCTTCCCGCGCGCTGGCCAGCCACGGGACGGACTCGGCGTCGGAGTAGTCGTCGAACGGGCAGAACTCACCCCATCCGGCGTCACCCCGCAGGAGGAGGCCCTCGCGGACGGTGATGCCGCGAAAACGCGTCCGAAGGGGGATCGAGTACACCAGCTCGGCAGGCACGCGATCATCGTGGCACGCTCGCCGGTATGCACATCATGGACCGCGACGAGTGGCTCGCGTTCGCCAACGAGGGCACCCGGACCGGCAAGGTCGCCACCGTCAGGGCCGACGGTGCCGCGCACGTCGTGCCCATCTGGTTCCTGATCGATGACTCGACCGGCGTCGACCGAATCGTGTTCAACACCGGCGCCGAGTCGACCAAGGGCAAGGCGCTGCGCCGCGATCCCCGGTTCTCGCTGTGTGTCGACCTTGAGGTCGCGCCGTACTCGTTCGTCATGTTCCAGGCCGAGGCCGAACTGTCCGACGACCTCGGTGCGGTGAAGGAGTGGGCGGGGCGGCTCGGGGCGCGCTACATGGGACCGGAGCGGGCCGACGAGTTCGCCGATCGCAACGCGGTGTCGGGGGAGTTGGTCGTCTTCGGGCGGATCACCAAGGTCATCGCGCACGCGGACCTCTCCGGGTAGTGCGGCGGGCCTCACGTAGGTCGGGGCCGCCTTTGCTCGTAGGGTTGGTCGTATGCGAAGTGTGGACGCGGTCGCGCAGTGGCCGGTGGGCAATGCGGCGGTCGCCGTGGTCGCGCCGGACGGCTCGGTGCTCGGCGCTTACGGCGACCAGGGTCGGCGATTCGAGTTGGCTTCGGTCACCAAGCTGTTGACGGCCTACGCGGTGCTTGTCGCCGTCGAGGAAGGCGCCGTCGAGTGGGACCAGCCCGCAGGCCCTGAGGGATCGACGGTCCGGCACCTGATCGCGCACACGTCCGGTTTGGCGTTCGACTCGGCGAAAGTCCAGGCTCAACCGGGGACGCGCCGCATCTACTCCAACACCGGCTTCGAGACGCTGGCCGAGTCGGTCCACCAGGCCACCGGCATCCCGTTCGCGGAGTACCTGCGCGACGCCGTTTTCGTGCCGTTGGGCATGAAAGCCTCGCAGCTCGCCGGTTCCCCGGCCGCGGGCGCGGTGTCGACGTGCGCCGACCTGGCCCTGTTCGCCGCCGAACTGCAGGCCCCGACCGTGGTGTCGCCGGAGTTGGCGCGCGCGGCGACGACCGTCGCTTTCCCTGATCTGAACGGTGTTCTGCCCGGCTACGGCAGCCAGCGTCCCAACGATTGGGGTCTGGGTTTCGAGGTCCGCGACGGCAAGAGTCCACATTGGACTGGTGAGCGCAGCTCAGCACGAACGTTCGGTCACTTCGGGCAGGCAGGCACATTCCTCTGGGTCGACCCGGACGCCCGGGCGGCGTGCGTCGCCTTGACCGACCGCCGGTTCGGCGACTGGGCCATCCAGACGTGGACCCCCTTCGCCGACGCGGTTCTCGCCGAACTCGACGCTTAACGCGGGCGCCACCGCTTCCACTGCGTGGTGGCCACGGCGCGGGTTTTGCCGTCCCACACCAGTTCGGCCTCCACGGTCATCT
>JALZNB010000603.1 GCA_030857905.1 Actinomycetota bacterium | reverse complement strand
ATGATCTGTGGTAGGACCACCTTCATAGCGGAGTTCCGCGTTTTTCATGCCCACAACACCCAGAGCAACCCACCGAGCCCGAGACGGTCACACAGCGCCACAACCCGTTACCCGGAATGGCTCATTGAACACTCCATTCGGTCGGTATGGGATAGAGGACGTGGGCGACCAGTTGTGGACACCGAATGACAAGAAACTTTTCCGACGGGGTTCGACAGCGCGAACTTCACCCGTTAGGGCATGGGTCCCCTGTTTCGCACCGACAGGGCAACATCCCCTCGCTGGCTCACAGGAAACCCAACCCTGACAACCACAAGGACCAGCCACGAGTGGTGATCGCTAACGGGCCACCGCGTTAGAGATCAGCCGCCAACCGGGACGCGAGCCCGATGACGACGGGGACGATGCCGAGGCAGAGGAAGGCGGGTAAGAAACACAAACCGAGCGGGCCGGTGATCAGGACTGCGGCTCGCTGCGCTCGGGCCTCTGCCGCGTCGCCTGCCCGCTCACGAACCGTCACGGCCAAGGCGCGGGCGACTCCGGCCAGCGCGGCACCCGACCGTGCTGTTCGTCTGGCGCCCCTCGCCAGCGCGGTGGTGTCGGGGCAGTCGAGCGCGACGGACCACGCCTGTACGGGATCGCCACCAAGCGCGAGCAGATCGGCGGTATCGCGCAAGGCGGAACCCGCGCCCGAGGGCAAATCCGCCGCCACCGCTCGAATCGCGGCAGGCACCGGCATTCCCGCTGACAGGCAAGCCGCGAGCAAGTCCCAGGTCGCGGCGAGGGCGAGTTCATTGGTGACGGCGGGACGAGGACGCAAGACCTTTCCCGCTACCCACCAGACAACCGGAGCGACGATGATCCCGACGAGCGGGTTGATCGCGACCGCGATGAGTCCACCCACCGTCACCGCCGCGACCACAGGCAACGGCGGCAGCCAGCGTCCGCGCTGATTGCTCTTGCCGATCAGGCTGAGCAGCCGTTTCGCGGCCAACCGGTGCGGCGACCATGTCACTACCGCCGAGGCAAGGAGAAGCAGGGACGCGCTCACCTGACGACCACCAATGGATACGGCGTTCCAGCGTCCTGTTCCTGTCTCGAACGCACCCGCTGGTCTTGATCGACCTGGACGTCGCTCCAGGATCGGACATCTGGGCTTCGGATACACCGGTCACGAGTGTTCATCTGAACACCACTCGACCGGTGAGCCGAGCTGACCACATGATCCCCGTGCAAGCGAGCCCGACCCCGATGACGAGGAGAAATTGGCCCGCGACCGATCCGGTCAACACGCGGATCGGTTCAGCCCCGGCCATTTCGCCCAGTGCGACGCCAAGGACCGGCAGAAGCGCCAATACCGTGGCGCTGGCGCGTGGGCCCGCCATTCGGGCGAGCACCTGGTTGGTGAATCGAACCCGCTGGTCAAGGTCGGCTCGAACAGCGTCGAGGACGTCGGCGAGCGGCAAACCGTGGCGCAGGGCCAAGCGCCACGCGCGACTTAATTGAGTGGTCGCGTCGACGAGTTCGGGCGCGGTGTCGATCAGTGCGGTATCGATGTCGCCACCGAGGCGGACCGCCGACGCCGCGGCCCGCATCACAGTCGCGGCAGCGGGTTGAGCGTCAGTGGCAGCGGCGTCGGCCGCATCCGCGGGGTGCGCGCCCGCGGACAACTCGGCGACAAGTGATCGCAACGCTTCCGCCAGGCCGGTCACCGCGACAAGAGTGGCTCGCAGTCGGTGCCGGTTTCGGTGTCGACGCCACGCGGTCGCCCCTGCCATGCCTCCGGCTACCGCGCCGCCCGGTCCCATCGCCAGACATCCCAAGAGAGCTACGACAGCGGTCACCAACGGAGTGGTCACCTTCCAGCGCCGCCGGGCCCGGCGCGGACCGCTCTCGAACACGGTTCGCAGCCTCCGAGCGGCAATGCCCGTCGGCCACAGGATGAGGGCCCCGGCGAGCAGGATGATTGGCACGATCATCGCCAACCACCGCGCAATTCAACGGAAGCCGGACAAGCATCGACGCGCGAGGCGATCGTCCTTGACGGCTTGAGAATGGATGCGAGGCTCGCGAGCACCCTTCTGATCTCATGACCAAACGACGTCGTGCGCGTCATCGCCACGAAGTGCCGAGCGAGCGTCCTGATCGCTGACCGCGGCCTTCCATGCCCCTCGACCCAAAGGACGTCCGCCCGCACGGGTGGGGCGTTGACGGGTAGGGGACAGGCCCAATCCGCCCATCTCACCGGCCCTGTGGCAGGTATCGACGTGCCATTGCCACTCAGGCGAGGCGCGGCGGGCCGAGGCTTCGGAATCACCACCCTCAACACGATGATCACCGCGCACCAGCCCGGAACTCATCGAAGGTCGACCCCCAAGTCCCAGGCGATTGGCGGCCGTCCCTGGAGTTGATGAGCGCGGTGAGCACAGTGCGCGCGCTGGTCCATTCGCCGTCCACCCAGGCAGGCGTGACGGTGACTGAGTTGTCAGTTCGCGTCAGGACTCCGATCTGAGTCAGATGGCGTGTGCCTGCCGATGTTCGTCGCATGTGGAGGACGACCTGGACCGCCGCGGCAAGCTGGCTGTGCAGTGCTTCCCGGCCTAGGCCACCCAGGGCGGCTAGCGCTTCCAGGCGGGCTGGGACTTCGACGGGGGAATTCGCGTGCACGGTGCCCGCACCGCCGTCGTGGCCGGTGTTGAGAGCTGAGAGAAGTTCACACACTTCGGCGCCGCGGACCTCTCCCACGATGATCCGATCGGGACGCATGCGCAGGCCCTGCCGGACAAGGTCGCGCAAGGTCACCTCGCCCGCTCCCTCGATGTTCGGCGGGCGCGATACGAGACGGACGAATTGAGGATGGTCGGGCCGCAGTTCGCCCGCGTCTTCCACGCAGACGAGGCGCTCAGTCGGCGAGACGTGCCCTAGTAGCGCGGACAGCAGCGTTGTCTTGCCCGCGCCGGTGCCACCCGTGACCAGGAAAGCCAGTCTGGCCGCGACAATGGCGGACAACACCTCGTAGATCGACTGGTCGAAGGTGCCGATACGGCACAGGTCGGCCAGCCCATGTGCTGCCGGACGCAGGACGCGCAAGGACAGACTTGTTCCCTCGACGGCGATCGGAGCGAGAACAGCGTGCAGCCGCACTCGGCCATTCGCGCCAGTGCCGGTGAGCCAACCGTCGACATATGGTTGGGCATCGTCGAGTCTGCGGCCCGCCGCCATCGCCAGGCGGTAGGCCAGCCTGCGGACCGCCGCTTCGTCCGGAAAGCGGATGTCGGTCCGGCGCAGACCGTGGGCTCCGTCGACCCACACCTGATCTGGTGCTGTCACCAGGACATCGGTGGTCGCCGGGTCGCGAAGAAGCGGGTCGAGCGGTCCCGCGCCCACGAATTCCTGCTGGAGCAACGTGAGGGCGGCGAGCATGTCGTCGTGCCCGACCACACCACCCGCTTCCTCGCGTACCGCGCCTGCGACGGCGCCAGGCGAGACGTCGTCGCCGCCCGCGAGCCGTTTGCGGACGCGTTCGACCAGATCAGCGGACATCGCGGGCTCCCGACAACACGCCGGTGGGCAGCGCATGCAGCACTCGACGCGCCGCGCGACCGAGTGGTCCACGTGAGCCGACGCGGAAAGCACCGTGGTCAAGAGCGCTGGGGACAGCGGATTCCGGCCGGAACGACGCCAACAACGGCAGGCCGACAGCGTCGGCCACTTCAGCCAACCGCAGTTGTGCCTTGCCATGCCTGCGCACGACCAGACCGCCCGGTATGCCACGGCTGGTGATGTGAGTCGCGACGCGTCTGGCCGCGACGCAGGCGCGCACCTCGGCAGACACGACCACCACCGCGAGATTGGCCCGGTCGAGCGCAGCTGTTGCCGCAGCGTCCGGTGACCGTGGCAGGTCGCAAACCACCGTCTCCCCTGCGCGTCTACCCGCGTCCACGACAGCGGCGACCGCGTCCGGACTGGGGCCTTCTCCCTTGCGCGCACCGGAAAGCAAGGACAACCGTGCCGCGCCCTTTGCTTTGCCCGGCAGTGCGGAGCGCAGACTGGACGCGGGTACTCGGCCAGACCTCAGTTGGAGATCCGGCCATCGCAGTCCGGGGGTGGATTCGACGCCGAGCACGAGATCCAGACCGCCACCCAGCGGGTCGCAGTCGACGAGTAGGGCGTTGTGTCCGAGGTCGAGCGCGGTGAGGCTGACCGCTGC
Organism: Actinomycetota bacterium; assembly: GCA_030857905.1. GTDB lineage: Bacteria > Actinomycetota > Actinomycetes > Mycobacteriales > Pseudonocardiaceae > Actinokineospora. The sequence continues at coordinate 12,425 of JALZNB010000603.1, read as the reverse complement.
CGCGAAGACCGACGCACCCGCGCCGCCGCTGCCGCCGATGACAGCGAGCACGCGGCCGAGTTGTTCGGCCGGTGCCTCCAGGGTGTCGGCCAGGACGCTGACGAGCCAGGTCGCGGCCTCCGGCAAGATGGCTACCCGTTGCGCGCCAAGGGAAAGCGCGGCCTCCCATGTTGTCGGTGGCGGCGCCCCAGCACAGACGACCACCACCGTTCCCCTACGCGGCAGCGCGGCGGAACCACACTCTTGCGCCGCGCGGGCGTCGAGCAGGACCAGTGGGGCGTCGTGCCAGCGCGCGCGGACATCGGCGATGTCCGCCACCCGTTCGACTTCACAACCCGCTGCCGCCGTGAGGCGCAGCACCTCGTCGAGAAGGGCGTCGTCGTGAACGCATGCCACTGGTCGCATCCTGGGCTCCTCGGTGATCGGGCGGGGCGTTTCGCGCCGCTGAGATCACCATCCGGCGGGATGTGGGAACTGGCAATGCCCACCCTTGAACCTGTGGATGAATCCGGACTATGTGGATGGTCGCGAGCCGCGGAATAGGGAAATGTCCGGGACTTCGGGCGACCGAACCAGGAAAGGGACGGCCCCCGCCAGGGGGGAGGGGCGGGGGCCGTCAGAGGTTCAGCCCCGGGGGGTCGGACTGAACCGTCCCGGCGCTAGGCCGGGTAGGGATACTCTATCCCCTCCGCCCGCCTTATTGGGCATAACCGCACAAGACAGCGCGCATTGCCCCGGGTGGCCCACTTGTCGTGCCGGCTATCGGCCAAACCACCATGCCGGCGGTTGGCGGACCGTGAAATCCCGGTGAGCCCGCCCGAATCCGATCAACACCCTCACCGGACCCGCGGACCACCGCTCCTATGCTGAGGAAATGACCGACATCGCAAGACCTGGCGACCCTACGGCGCCCGGCCGGGTCGCGGCGTTCTTCGATCTTGACAAGACGGTCATCGCGAAGTCCAGCACGCTGGCGTTCAGCAGGCCATTCTTCCAAGGGGGCCTGATCAACCGTCGCGGCGTGCTCAAGAGCGCGTACGCCCAGTTCGTCTTCGCCTCATCCGGTGCCGACGCGGACCTGGTCGAGCGGATGCGGGCGCACCTGACCTCCCTGTGCGAGGGATGGGACGTCGAACAGGTTCGCTCGATAGTGGAAGAGACACTGCACGACATCGTGGACCCGCTGGTCTACGCGGAGGCCGCCGAACTGGTCGCCGAGCACAAGGCCGACGGACACGACGTCGTGGTGATCTCGGCGTCGGGTGAGGAGATCGTGGCGGCGATCGCGCACATGATCGGCGCGACGCACAGTGTCGGCACTCGCATGGTGTCCGTGGCTGGCCGCTACACCGGAGAGATCGACTTCTACTGCTACGGCCTCAACAAGGCGGCCGCGATCCGCAGGCTCGCCGAACAGCACGGCTACGATCTCGCGGCCAGCCACGCGTACTCCGACTCCAGTACCGACCTGCCGATGCTGGAAGTCGTCGGTCACCCCAGCGTGGTCAACCCGGACAAGGGGCTGCGCAAACTCGCCGCGGAACGGGAATGGCCGGTGCTCACGTTCTCGAAGCCCGTCTCGCTGCGTTCGCGCTTTCACGCGCCCTCGGGCACCACTGTCGCGGTGACGGCGATCGGACTGGGCGCGGTGGCCACGGCGGGCGCGGCTTGGTATGGAATGCACCGTCGGCGCAGGCGCTGAAGTTTCTTAACGGAGGCAGCGACAATACGCTTGCGAGGCGCGCTAGTCGACGTTTGCGGCGCACTTGACCGGTGCACCCGAAAGAGCCCTTGAAGTGACGTTCGTCACGGACTACAAAGGGAGATGCGGACTTCGGTTCGGCCAGGGATGAAGCGAAGAGAAGCTTCGATCCACCCCGAGCGGACTCCGTGCGCGAGCACCGAGCACCCACGCGCAGCACGCCGCGGAAGGCATGTCGTCAAGGGACTGCGTACTGGGACGCCGGACGCCGAGTCCAGGTTGGTACGACACCGTTGCACGCTTGGTAACTCGAGTGTTTCGCGCGGAGGATTTGGGCGGTCCCGCTTCGGCGGGGCCGCCCAATCCGCGTTTTCCGGCCGAGTTGTCCACAGGCGGGCACCAACACGTTGACCACTAGGCGTGACGTGGGTAACTTCCCTATGAGACCTCTTCTTGGTGAAGAACTTTCCAAGCGTGCCCACGCCTGGTCAATCGGGAGGCCCTGGTGCCCACTTCCCACCGCAAGGCGCTGACGTCGACTCTGCTTACCCTTGCCGTCGTGGCAAGTCTCGGCACAGTTCTCCCGGCGTCCGCAGCGCCCTCCTCTAACTCGAATATCGCCGCGATGAACGCCTGGACCGCATCGGTGTTGCGCCGGATGCCGCTGGAGCAGAAAGTCGGCCAGCTCTTCGTCGCCACTGTGTGGGGCAAGAGCGCCGACGAGGTCCACCCGACGAACAAGGCCCGCTACGGGGTCGACACCCCCGCGCAGGTCGTGCAGCAGTACCAAGTCGGCGGAGTCATCTACTTCAACAACAGCAGCACGGACAACATCGAGAACCCGCGCCAGCTCGCCGCCTTCTCCAACGGGCTGCAGCGCGCCGCGATCAAGTCGGCACCCCACTTGCCACTGATCCTGGCAATCGACCAGGAGGGTGGCAACGTCACCCGGGTCGAGGCACCCGCGACGGAGTACCCGAGCAGCATGGCGATCGGCGCGGGTCGCAGCACGGCTGATGCCCGCACGCTGGGCACGATCAGCGGCAACGAGCTGCGCGCGATGGGCGTCAACCAGAACTTCGCTCCCGTCGCCGACGTCAACTCCAACCCGCTCAACCCGGTCATCGCCGCCCGCGCCTTCGCCAGCAAGCCGGGGCTGGTCAGTGACATGGTGGCCGCCGAGGTGAGCGGCTTCCAGGACGGAGGCCGAGCCACCGAGACGGTGTCGTCATCGGCGAAGCACTTCCCCGGTCACGGCGACGCGGCCACCGACAGCCACACCGGTCTGCCGGTGATCAATCGCACGGCCGCGCAGTGGCGCGCGGTCGATTTGCCACCGTTCCAGGCGGCCATCGCCGCGGGCATCGACTCGATCATGACCGCGCACATCCAGATTCCCAGCCTCGACTCCTCCGGGGTGCCTGCCACGGTGTCGCGGCCGATCATGACCGGTCTGCTCCGCGAGGAGCTCGGCTACCAGGGTGTGATCGTCACCGACTCGCTGGCGATGCAGGGCGTGCGGGACATGTTCGGCGACTCCGAGGCGCCGGTGCTGGCCTTGGAGGCCGGGGTCGACCAACTGCTGATGCCGGTGGACCTCAAGCTCGCCAAGGACTCTGTGCTCGCCGCGGTCACCAGCGGCCGGATCAGCGAGTCGCGGATCGACGAGAGCGTCGCCCGGATTCTCGCGCTGAAGTGGAAGCGCGGAATCCTCACCAAGCCCCTGGTCGACGAGGGCGCGGTCGACTCCCTTGTGGGCACGCCCGCCCACAAGGCCGCGATCCAGCACCTGACCGACCGCACTGTCACCGTGCTGCGCAACGACCAGGACACGCTGCCGCTGCGGACCGCGCCGGGCAAGGTGCTGGTCGCGGGCATCGGCGACACGGTGAACACGGCGAAGTCCCCCACCGACCTGGCCGCGAGCATCACGACGCGGGGTTCGACCGCCACCGCCTTGCCGACGGGACTGCGGCCGACCGAAGCCAAGATCACCGAGGCCGTCGCGGCAGCGCAGGGTTCGAACCTGGTGGTGTTGTTGACCAACAACCTGGCGTCGAACGTCGGCCAGCGCGCGTTGCTCACCAGGCTGATGGCTACGGGCACGCCTGTCGTAGCGGTCGCGGTGCAATCGCCCTATGACACGGGTTTCGTGGACGCGCCGATCTGGCTGGCCACCTACTCATGGCGCGCGGTGTCCTTGGAGTCCCTGGCCAAAGTCCTCCTGGGTGAGACCTCACCGCGCGGGAAACTGCCGGTCGACGTGCCGAACGGCGCCGACCCGACAAAGATCAAGTATCCCTTCGACCACGGATTGAGCTGGTAACGGCATGGACAGGCGGCGATTTCTCGGCGCATCGATGCTCACAGCGGCATCGATGCCCATCCTGGCCGGAACGGCCCAAGCGCAGGAGACCCGACGCCGCCGCAAGGTGGTCACCCCAGGGGCCGACCTGCTCGCGGCGCAAGGCTGGCGCGCGCTCGCCGGACGCAAGGTCGGCGTGGTTTCCAACCCGACCGGTGTCCTGCGAGACGGCACCCACGTCGTCGACTCGATGGTGGCCGCGGGGGTTCGGCCGGTCGCGGTGTTCGGGCCCGAGCACGGTTTCCGGGGCACAGCACAAGCTGGCGGCTCGGAGGGCGACTACCTCGATCCCCGCTCACAGGTGCCGGTGTACGACGCTTACGGCGCGACAGCGCAGAAGCTGGCGGGACTGTTCACCAAGGCAGGCGTCGACACCGTGGTGTTCGACATCGCCGATGTCGGCTCCCGTTTCTATACCTACATCTGGACGATGTACACGGCCATGCAGGCCGCGGTGACCGCGGACGCGGCGTTCATCGTGCTCGACCGGCCGAATCCGATCGGCGGCGAAGCCTTCGGGCCGGTCCTCGACCCGGCATACGCCTCCGGCGTGGGCCGCAAGGCCATCGTGCAGCAGCACGGCATGACGGTCGGTGAGTTGGCTCGCTTCTTCGACGCCGAGTTCTTGCCCGCGGACACCGGCGGCAAGCGTTTGCGGAGTCTTGAGGTGATTCAGGTCCAGGATTGGCGCCGCGACACCCTCTTCAGCGAGACCGGACTGAGCTGGGTGCTGCCCAGCCCGAACGTGCCGACCTCTGACACCGCACTCGCCTACCCCGGCACGTGCTTGTTCGAGGGGACCAGGTTCAGCGAGGGTCGAGGCACCACTCGACCGTTCGAGATCATCGGCGCCCCGAACCTCGACTGGCGGTGGGCCGAACAGCTCAACGCCCTCGATCTGCCCGGTGTGCGGTTCCGCGAGAACTACTTCGTCCCCACCTTCGGCAAGTTCGTCGCCGTGGCCTGCGGGGGCGTCCAGGTGCACATCACCGATGAGCTGCGCTTCGAGGCGATCCGCACGGCGGTGTCCATGCTGGTCGTCTCGAAACAGGTCTACCCGGACAAGTTCGCGTGGCGGCCGGACAACTACATCGACAAGCTCTCGGGCTCCGACCGACTGCGGCGCATGGTCGACGCGGGTGCGGGTGTCGAGGAGATCGTCGGCTCCTGGCAGCGCGAGCTGTCCGATTTCCGTGCGAAGCGTCAGCCGTATCTGCTTTACCGATGAGGTGGAGACGATGGTCAGAAGAGTTCGCCTGTCAGCCGCACTCGTGGCCATTGCCACCATGGTCGCGGGTAGTGCGATCGCCGCGGCGGGAACACCGACGGAGGTGAACGGCGCGGACGGACGGTTCGACCGGCAGTTCGCCGGATTCGCGCCGCCGAACACCGTGCTGCGCCCGGGCAGTCCAGCCTCGGTCGGACTTGACCCCGAGCCGATCGCGGCGGCCAACGCCGCCATCAAGCGGTGGACCGGGCCTGATCCGGTCACCGGTCGGCCGCTGTTCGCCGGAGCGGTGTCGTTGCTGGTCCACGATGGCGTGGTGGTCGACCGGAGCACCACGGGTCTGGCACTGCGCTACGCCGACGGGGCGGGGCGGGAGCTGCCCGTCGAGCAGCAGGTCCCGATGCGCCAGGACACGATCTTCGACATGGCCTCGGTGAGCAAGCTGTTCACGTCGTTGGCGGTGATGTGCCTGGTCGAGGACGGCAAGGTGCGGGTCGACGAGAAAGTCGCCACCTACCTGCCGGAGTTCGCGGTGAACGGCAAGGAGTCGATCACCGTCGAGCAGTTGCTCACCCACACCTCCGGCCTTGAGCCGTTCATCCCGCTCTGGCGGGACTGGCCGAACAAGCAGGCCCGGATCAAGGCGGTCATGGACCGGGCGCCCAAGGCACCCCCCGGTACCAAGTACACCTATTCCGACCTCAACCTGATCACCCTCGGCGTCCTGGTCGAGCGGCTCGGCGGCCTGCCGCTCGACCAGTTCCTGGCCAAGCGGGTCACCGAGCCGCTGAACCTCGTCGACACCGGCTACAACCCGCCCGCGAGCAAGCTCGACCGGATCGCGGCCACCGAGTTCCAGAGCGCGCCCCCTCGGGGCATGGTCCGGGGCCAGGTGCACGACGAGAACGCGTGGTCACTGGGTGGTGTCGCGGGGCACGCCGGAGTGTTCTCCACAGCGGACGACCTCGCCGTGCTCGCCCAGACGATCCTCAACGGTGGCAGCTACGCGGGAACGCGCATCCTGGCGCCGGCCACCGTGCGAACCATGCTCACCAACTACAATCAGGAGTTCCCCGGTAACGACCATGGCCTCGGGTTCGAGTTGAACCAGCGTTGGTACATGGGCGGTCTCAGCGGACCCCGCACGGCAGGCCACACTGGCTACACCGGTACGTCACTGGTCATCGATCCGGCGTCACGGTCGATCGCCATCCTGCTGACCAACCGGGTGCACCCTTCGCGGAACTGGGGATCGATCAACATCGCCAGGGAGACGGTGGCGAGTGGCCTCGCGAAGGCCATGGCGGTGCGACCCCGCCACGGTGGGGAGGCCTGGTACGCGGGGATCGGCGACGCCTCGACAGCGACTCTGACCACGCCTGTGCTCACGACGGGAGAATCGGCACGAGTCACGTTCGACGCGTTCGTCGACAGCGAGAAAACCGACCCGCTGGTGCTGGAGTGGAGTGCGGACGGCACAACGTGGCAACGGGTGCCCGTCTGGGCCAGTGGCCACGGAGCGCCGGAGGGCGAACAGCAGTCGTTGGCGGGCTCTGGACACCGTAGTTGGTGGACGGTCAACGCAACTGTGCCTGAATCGCCCACAATAACTTTACGCTGGGTGTCTATCACGGACAGTCGCTACACTGGTCGAGGAATATACATCGACCGGATGGTTGTGACGGTCGGTGACCGAACCATCCTCAACGGTGAGAAAGAACCCCACCTGATACGGCCAGTTGGGTGGCTGATCAAAACTCGTTGACCGCTAGACGCTAACAATGTGCGTTCGACCGGCGATTCCGTGGGCAAGCCCCTGCCCGGGGGCCACCACCCCGCCGGACACATTTGGGTAGCGTTACACCTGGATGTGACGCATCACCTTGTACCACCCCTTCATTGTTAGTAAGTTTCCCACGTGAGTGCGAGTCAAATGACAGCAGAACACAGCGAGTCAAGTCCGTTGGTCCGCATTCGCTCACTGCTGCCGGGCCTGGCCCGAGCGGAGCAGCGCGTCGCCAAGGTTGTACTTGAGAGCCCGTCCACCGTCGCCCGACGCAGCATCACCGAGGTCGCGGAGGCGGCGGGCACCAGCGAGACGACCGTGACCCGGTTCTGCAAGGCGATCGGCGTCGGGGGTTACCCCGAACTGCGGATCGCCCTTGCCGCCGACACCGCCCGCTCCGAGGTTCGGGCGGACCGCGACCTCGGCGGCGAGATCGGTCCGGAAGACGACCTCAAGACCGTGGTCGGCAAGGTGACCTTCGCCGATTCCCGCGCGGTCGAGGAGACCGCCGAGCAGCTCGACATCGAGGTGCTCGCCCAGGTCGTCGACGTCATGTCGGGCGCGAGCCGGGTCGACGTCTACGGCGTCGGCGCCAGCGCCTTCGTGGCAGCCGACCTACAGCAGAAACTGCACCGCATCGGCAGGGTCAGCTTCGCGTGGAACGACACGCACATCATGCTGACCTCCGCCGCGGTGCTGAAGCCCGGTGACGTCGCGGTCGGGATCTCCCACACCGGCGCCACCACCGACACGGTCGAGGCCCTTCGGGTCGCTCGTGAGCACGGCGCCACGACCGTGGCGTTGACGAACTACCCGACCTCGCCGATCGCCGAGGTCGCCGACCTGGTTCTCACCACGGCCGCACGGGAGACCACGTTCCGCTCCGGCGCGACGGCGAGCCGCATCGCGCAGCTCACCGTGGTCGACTGCCTGTTCATCGGGATCGCCCAGCACCATCTGGAGCAGTCGATCCAGGCACTGGACTCGACTCGCGACGCGGTCGGCCCGCATCGCATGGAGACCAGGCACGACGGACGCCGCAAGCCAAGGGACATCGGCAAGTGATCCGGGGTGCGCGGATGCGCTGTTCCGGGAAAAGGGATTCGACATGACGGTGCCTCGCCAGACGGTGCATGTCGACTCCACCACGGAGCGACGCAATCCGCGCACCACCGAGATCGACCGGATGTCCACTGTCGAACTCCTCCAGATGATCAACGCGGAGGACCAGCTCGTCCCCCACGCGGTCGCGGCGTCGATCCCGGAGCTCAGCCGCGCGGTGGACGCCGCGGCCGCCGCGCTGCGGGCAGGGCACCGCGTCCACTACGTCGGCGCGGGCACCTCGGGGCGGCTCGCCACCCTCGACGCGGCTGAACTCGGCCCCACCTACGACGTGTCAAGCGATTGGTTCGTCGTGCATCACGCGGGCGGGGTGAAAGCGCTGGTCAACGCGGCCGAGGGCGCGGAGGACGATGACGTCGCGGGTGCGGATGCGATCATCGAATCGGCGCACGCGGGCGATTTCGTGCTCGGGCTGACCGCGTCCGGCCGCACCCCGTACGTCCTCGGCGCGCTCGCCGCGGCGCACGATCTCGGTGCGACGACCGCGCTGGTCTCCAACAACCCCAAGGCCGTCCGCACGCCGGACATCGACCTGATGATCTCGATCGACACCGGGCCTGAGGCGATTTCCGGTTCGACCAGGATGAAGGCGGGCAGCGCGCAGAAGCAGGTGCTGACGGCGTTCTCCACCGCGGTGATGGTCAAGATGGGCCGCACGTACTCCAATCTGATGGTCAGTATGCGGGCCACCAACGCGAAGCTGCGCGGTCGTTCGCTGCGCATCCTGCGCGAAGCGACCGGCATGGGACATCAGGAGTGCGCGGCGGCCCTGATGGAGGCGCACGGCGATCTCAAGGTCGCGATGGTCCACCTGCTGTCCGATGTGGACGTCCCGCGCGCGGCGCGGGCGGTCGCCGAGGCCGACGGGCACGTGCGCAGTGCGCTCACTTTGCTTGAGGCTCACGCCGTCTGAGTAGTCGCGGCCGGTGGGCTTGTGTCAGTCACTGACGGCGGCGTCGGCGATGCTGGTCGCCTCGCGGGCACCTGCTTCGAGTGCCTCACAGCAGAACCTGATCCATTCGGCGACGCCGTCCGGTTCACCGGAGGCGAAGGCGTCGGCGCAGGCGCGGTAGCGGTCGGCCCGGCGCAGATAGAAGACTTCCGGCACGGCCAAGCCCTTGGGGTCCAGTCCCGTCGCGATGAGGGTGAGGCGGCTCGCGGCGCGGGCGACGACGCCGTCAGCGCTGCCGAACGGCGCGAGGGTCATCAACTCGCCGTGCACGACGGCGGCGAGGACGGGCCCCGCGACCTTGCTTCCCCCGGCGACCAACCCGGACAGCAGGTCGAGCCTGCTCGCGATCCCGAGCCCGGACCGGGGCCTGCCCAACGCCTCGCCGTCGACCAGGTCGGCGGCGGCGAGCATGTGCAGCTTCGCCAGCGCCTGCAACGGCGCCCGCTCCCACGTGGGCAACAGCGGGCCGATCGCCTCGGCGACGCGCAGGGACCCGGCGAGGATCGGGTCGGTGACCTCCCCGGTCTCCGGGATCTCGGCGCCGCCGCCGTCGATGACGGCGGACGAGCGCGCGGCCCGCACTGACGCCTCGGCCGCTGTCGCGGGCCAGCCCCGACGGTTCGTGGGGTGACGGTGCACGTCGGCGACCGACTCCCGGGCGACACGTACAGCGTCTTCGACACCGGGCAGATCGAGCAACTGCGCCAACGGATCTGTCACTCGCCGGACACTACCGGGCACAGGCGGGGCGCTGTCGGGGGCTGGTGCGGCGGTCACCGCGGATCGAGAAAGCTCTTCCGAGTGGAACGTGGGCCCGGCACCGGCATGGCGGGTGTGACGACGACCTGGTTGCGTCCACTGTCCTTCGCCCGTGCCAACGCCTGATCCGCGTGTTCCTGCAATGTCGACAGGTCCAGCCCGTGCTCCGGTGACAGCGCCACTCCACCGGAGATGGTGAAGTCGCCCACCAGTTCCGTGCGTCCACCCGCGGCTTTGGTCAGTTCCACGGTCATCGTCGCCACGGCTGTGCGGATTCGTTCCGCGATGGCCCAGGCGTCGGCGCGGGTCGTGCTCGGCAGCATGATCGAGAACTCCTCACCGCCCCAACGGCAGACGAGGTCGTCGTGGCGGGTGTTGGCGCGCAACACGACCGCGAGAGCTTTGAGGACCTCGTTGGCGCCGAGGTGGCCGAGGCGCGAGTTGACCTGTTTGAACCGGTCGAGATCGAACATCATCACCGCGGTCGGCCGACTGCGGGCCTGGTCGGCGACCAGGACGAGGGACGCGGCCGGGTTGAAGCCACGCTGGTTGGCCAGGCCGGTCAGCGGGTCGTGCAGGGCGTCGACTTCGAGGCGGTCGCGTTCCACCTCCAACTGCTCGATGCGCTGGGTGTGCCGCGTGTAGCCGACGACCACGATCGCGAGCGCGGCGAGCAGGAGTCCATACCCGACGCCCGCCGCCCACGCCGCGATCAGGCCGAGGCACAACGTGATCGCGAGGTCGGCGTTCTCCTTGCGGTTGCCCAGAATCGACGTCCACGACCAATCACCGCGTAAACCGCGCGCGATGCCGATCACAATGGTCTGGGTGGCGTAATAGGCGATGAAAGCCAGCACCACCGCGACGGTCAAACCGAGTACCTCGTTCGGCGGGACCGTGGCACCGCGCACATAGGAGTGCACGGGTGTCGCGCATGCCAGCGCCTGGGTGGCCAACACCGACGACATGATCGCGAAAGTGGTGAACAGGTATCGACCCGGTGGTTTCCGGGCGATGAAATAGCGCCGCAGCCGAATGATCAAAACCATCGCCACGACAAGGGGAACGGGCAGTATGAACGCACCCGCGCACGTCCATACGCCTGTGTGGTCGATGTGCTCGCCCGCCAAATGGGCGGCTCGCCTGCGTTCCTCGGCCGGGCGCGTCGCTTCCATGTGGAGGATGGCGAATCCGGTGAGCAGCCCGAACAGCCGAACCGATGTGCCGTCCGGGATTCCTTCGGCGATTCCGCCGTAGAGCGCCCAACCGAAGATCCCGATCTCACAGCCGAGGATCCAGATCAGTCCCACGCGCGAGGTGTGGGCCACCACATCGAGAGCGCGCAGCCGTGCGCCAAGAGGTATACCGAAGACACGGCCGGTTTGAGAACTTGTCAGACTGGGCATTGTCCCCCTTTGCGACAGCCGGGACACTGAAGTCGAGCAAGCCGCAGGGTCACAGCGGGGTCGGGTAGGAGGTAACACGATGCGTAACCGCGAGTACTGAGAAGAACCGGGGCCACGGCTCCACGTATCGTTCCGCCGCGTCGAATGTTCTTGGGAGGAATCGCGATGCGTAACCGCGAGTACTGAGTCACGTCACCACCTCCACCATCGTCGCTTCTCCACACTGGTGCCCGATATATCCGGTCACCACGCACCCTATGGTCCCCACCACACCGGCCGCGGCGATAGCCGCCGACGCGGAGTCGAGAAGTTCGGCGAGCAGGCCGCCAACCAGCACAGTCGCACCTTGTCCGCCCCGAGTCCAGTTCGGACCACGTAGGTCACTCGACTGGTCAGCGCGTCCGGCGGCAGGTCGACGGAGGTCGATCGGGTCAGGATCTGGGCCGTGGGGCCGATGAGCTGACCGAATCTCGCGCGAGGTCGTCAGCCGAGCCTGCCCGGCGGCCGCGTACTCATTCGACAGGATCACCCGTGCCCGGGCCGTTCGCGCGGTCCTGACCGGGGCTCGTGAAACCACCATCGACGTGACGACGTCCATCCGAGGCAGCGTGGCGAAGCACCGCGCCCGGAATTCCGCCCTGGACAGCGGCGAGGCCCACGGGCACCAGCCATCGACATTCCCCCAGCCATCGGCGGCCAGTCCCCGGGCGATCGGCCATCGACGACCACCGTACGTCCTCACCAGGCTACTTTCCGCGGAATCGGGTGAGCGCGGCCGAACGGACCAGGACGCTCGGGGATCACCTGGCGACAACTGGTCCAGACCTCTATTTCGTGGGTGTCGGAGCGGGCACGATCACACTAGATTCACGCCACACTGGGAACATCGCGACAGCCACGCAGGCGGCGTCGCGCCCCGTCCCGCCCGCCATTCCCCACCGGAAGGGTCCGTTCATGACCGAGCACAGCCCAGCACTGGACAATGTGTCGTTGGAGGGTCGGGTGTTCGCGCCGTCGGCGGAGTTCACAGCGGCGGCGAACGTCGGCGCCGACGCCTACCAGCGTGCCGCCCAGGACCGGTTGGGCTTCTGGGCCGAGGCCGCCG
>JALZNB010000598.1 GCA_030857905.1 Actinomycetota bacterium | reverse complement strand
CCCTGCGCCACCCGCAGTCCGGTGCGCGCGGCGCCGAACGCGGCGCCGCGGATCTCGTTCGGGACGATCGAGTTGAAGACCGCCATCACCGTGATCTGGTAGGCGCCGACCGCGCCCGCCAGGCCGAGCAGCAGCAGCGCCAGCACCAGGTTCGGTTTCAGGATGAAGAGGGTCAGCACGCCGACCGAGGCGGTGGCGAGTACCCCGACCAGTCGCGGTCGCAGCTCGGGTGGCACGAAACGCGAGATCACGAACGTGCCGATGATGAAGCCGAGCGGGTCGGCGGCCAACAGCAGGCCGACTGTGCCCGGCGCGCTGCCCATCTGCTCCGCGAGCGGCGCGGCGAGCCCCTCGGGGATCACGGCGAGTCCGACCAGCCAGGACAGCGCCATCAGGATTCTCAGCTTGCGGTCGCGGAAGACGAACCTCGCGCCGTCGAGCCAGCCATCTTTCTTGCTGCCCGCTGGTGGGCGGTTGCGCACACACCGCTGGACCAGCACGGCCGCGATGACGAAGGTGGTCGCGTCGATGAGCAGTGCCCACGACGTGCCGATCAAGCTCACCAGCAGACCGCCTCCGCCGAGACCGAGCAGCATCATCGTGTTCGTGGTGATGCCCCGCAGGTCCTGGCTGCGCAGATAGGTCTCGTCGTCGGTGAACACCTCGCGAGTGGTGGCGTTCTGCGCCGCCATCGCAGGCGCCTGGACCAGGGGCACGCCCACGACCAGCACGAACACGACCCACAGCGGCAGACCGGGGATGGCCATGATGCCGACGAGCACGGCTTGCATGGCGGAGCAGACCACCATCAGCGTGCGCCTGCGATAGCGGTCGGCCAGATGCGACAGACCCAGCCCGCCCGCCAACGCGGGCAAGAAGGTGAGTGCGTAGATGCCCGCCGCCCAAAACGCCGAACCCGTGCGGTCATAGACAAGCAGAGCCAGTGCGACGCGAGTGAGCTGGTCGCCCGCGACCGAGGCGGCCTCGGCGAACCAGAGCGCGCGGAACTCGCGGTTCGCGAGAACCGACACCATTCTCGGCGCTGCTCTGCTCACGTCCACTCCTGTCCGGTGGGCCCGCGCCCTCGCCGCCGGAGCCGCCGCGCGGATGGGCGGTCGCCTGCGTCCGCCCACCGCTCTGTCGCTCGGTCATCGCGATGTCGCACAGAGTACCGGCCTCACCCGTTCAGTTCAGGAGCGGTGAACGCCGACGCGGACGATGACCTCCCAATACGTCCGTCCGGCGCAAGCGAGCGGCCGGTCCGCGCGCGAGTTCGGACTGAATGGACTACATCGTTCGTCGGGTCGTCCATCTTGCCGGGCGCCAGCCCCGCCGAGGGTGCTTGTCGGCCAATGCCGTCGACGGGAGCCGTCGTGGCGGATTGGCAAATTGCGGTATCCGGGTCAATGTCATCTCTCCGAATGGCCATACCCGGATGGTGCGGATGTCCGAGCGCTTCGGCACCCATACGACGCCACAGCGGATGCTCGACCCAACTCGCACCATTCGCCCGCGGACAGTTCGGCGGACGCCTCAAGCCGTACGGGCCGACGAAGCGGCCTCCGCCTCGCTCACGCGCGTGATCCGGCCGCGCGAACGGCGTAACCGATCAGGTGTGAACTGGATCACAATGCGGTAACTCGCCGGTATCGCCGACCAGGGCCAAGGACCTGCGGGATTCCCGGCGGAAGTCCTCGACGCGACTCCCGAATGACCGTCTGACCACGTCCGGGTTACACCGAAAGAAGCAATGGGTGCGCCTGCGCCCCCGCTTCGCCTTATCCTCCATATGGGCGCTGCTGGGGGTAGTGCGGTCACTACGCTCGGCAAAGGCCGTAACGTGACACATGTGATAGGTGTCCTGAGAGGACGCCGATATCACGAGCAGATGGCGCTGAGCGGTCGACGGCCGCGAACGACGCCAGAGTCCGCCGATGTCCACGCGGCGCGGGTCCGACCCGGGTCGCGAGTGGGAAGGAGGTCAAGCCGGTGGGTTTCACCAATCGCGGGAGCGCACGGAAGACACCTCCTGAGAACACCTCGACTGTCGGTGGGACGAGCGATGATGTGGTCACCAGTCGCGAGAACGCATCGGTGGCACCTCCTGAGGGCACTTCGGTCGTCGGTCGGGCGAGTAACGATGTGGTCACCAGTCGCGAGAACGCATGGGGGACACCTCCTGGGGACGCGCCGGTCGGCGGTGGGACGAGCGAATATTCGGTCACCAGTCGTGGGAACGCACGGGGGGCACCTCCTGAGGACACGCCGGTTGTCGGTGGGGCATGCGATGATTCGATCACCAGTCGCGGCTCATCGGACTTCCCTTCACCCGCGGGGGACGGGTCGGTGGCACAAGGATCGGTGACCGACAGCTCTGTCGCGACCGGCTCTGTCGCGATTGGACCAGGGCCGAACGAGGCCGCTTCGGACACGGCTGTGCCGAACGGATCGGTGGCGGAAGCGGGGATCACCAGTTGCGGCTCTGCATCGCGCACACCTCCAAGCGACTGCGCATCCGCGGAGGCTGCGCACGCTGACGCCTCCGGCGGGGACTCCGCGGGCGAGCACGGGAAGATGCGCCGCCCACAGTCAAGTGTGACTGACCCGCCGCGGAGTGAACACCCTTGGTCCACTTACGTCCGATGTTGGGGCCTCTGGACACTTCCGCGCTCCGCGTTGCGCTGGGTGCTCGGTTTCGAGCTGGTCACCGTCCTGGCCGTCGTCGTCGCCGTGGCAACCGAACCGCCCGCCGAAGCGATGGACTGGCGCCGTTTCGGCGCGCTCGTCTTCGCGGGCGGATTGCACCTGTGGCTCTCCCGGCGCACGGAGGAGACCCGCCGCGACGGTGGCACCGGGCCGCACATGGACACCAGCGTGGTCTGGATTCTGCCCGCCATGGTGTTGCTGCCCGCGTGGATGGCCATCGCCTCGATGCTGTTGCTGCGCGTGCAGCTCTACCCGGTGGCGCGCAGACCGCTGTATCGCTACACGTTCGGCACCGCGGGCATCCTGCTCGCCGCGTTGACCTCCTTCCTGGTGATCCGGTTGTCCGGTGTGGACATCTCCGGCGCGTTCGGCGCGTACGAGGCGCTGGTGTTGGTACTGGCGGGGGCGGCGTACTTCGTCGTCAACGCCGTGGCCATCGGTGGCGTCATCGCGCTCGCCGCCCCGGATCCCACGTGGACGGTCATCGTCGGCTCCCGCCGCGACAACGCCATGGCCGCGTTGACGGTGTGTCTCGGCGCGATCGGCGCTCTGGCCATCGCGCACGCCTGGCTCGCCCCCTTGCTGTTGGTCCCGCTGCTCGTCGCCCTCGACTGGGGCGCGCTGCAAATCGAGAACCTTCGCGGCGACGCGCGGACCGACCACAAGACCCAACTGCTCAACAGCCGCGGCTGGCACGAGCAGGCGGCCCGCGAGATCGCGAGGGCTCGGCGTCAGCACACCCCGCTCGCGGTCGCGGTGCTCGATCTCGACTACTTCAAGGTCGTCAACGACACCTGGGGTCACCCCGCGGGCGACGCCGTCCTGCGCGCGGTCGGCCGCGTGCTGCGGGAAACCACTCGTAAGGGTGATGTCGTCGGTCGTTTCGGTGGCGAGGAATTCGTCCTCCTGCTGCCCGACACCGACACGGAGAACGCGGTGATGGTCGCCGACCGCATCCGTCTCGCCGTGGCGGACATGCACGTCGCCGCCACCGACAAGCGCGGGCAACCGGTGCTGATCTCCGACCGCACGACGTCGATCGGGGTGACCGCGGACCCGGACGGCAGCGCCGAACTCGACTGCCTGCTGCGGTGCGCTGACGCGGCGGTGTACGACGCGAAGAACGCGGGTCGCAACCGGGTTCGCCTCGCCGACACCCCGACCACGGAACCCCACGCCATCTGAGTGGACGCGCTTCAGGGCGCCGGGCCGACAATCCTCAGCGGACCGAAGAGGACACCTGTCTCATACCGCGGGCGTGATCTGCGCGCCGAACGACGGGTGCTCCCGGAGGAAATCGACATAGCGGGGTCGACGCGCGATGACGTCGAGGTAGGCCACTCCCGCGAGTTTGAGCAGTTGCGCGGCGAACGGCGCGATCGTGCTGTCGGGGTGCCAGCCGACCAGATTGCGCCAGCGCAACGGGTTTCCCGCGATCGGCACCGGCACGATTCCCGGCATCGGCCGGAACATCGGCTGGCACAGCACGACGGCGTCGCCCGATTCGACCATGTCGATGCAGGCGACCACATCGGTCTCGTACAGCGTGCGCGGGGTGAAGCCCGCCCGGGCGCAGGCCGCGGCGAAGCAGTCGGCGAAACAGCCGTCGCCCGGGGTGGCGCCCCACTGCTCGTCCGCGAGGTCGGCGAGGTCCACTTCGGACCGGGTGGCCAGCGGGTGCTTGTCGGAGAGCAGGACGAACACGGGATCGTTGGCCAGGGTGTTCCAGACCAACCCTGGCTGGGCGGGCGGCGGAGCGTCACCGCACACGCCGACGAAGGTGAAGTCGACTCGGCCGTCGGCGACCATCGTGGCCAGTTCCTCGGACGACCAGGAGACGTGGGTGCTGACCCGCATGTCCGGGTAGAGGGCGTTGAGCTGGTGCACGAACCCGCCGAGGACGGGTCCGGTGGCCGAACCGACCCGAAGCTGTGGTGGGGTGTCCCCCGGACCATGGGTGGTGTTGGCGAACCGGGCGGCTTCCTCGCGCAGTCCGGTCACCGCGGGCAGCAGCAGCCTGGCTCGCGCGAGCACCAGTTCGCCCAGCGCGGTCGGCCGCGCGCCCTTGCGGTCCCGGTCGAACAGCGGCCCGCCGAGTGCCCGTTCGATGCGGTGGAGTTGCGCGGTCAGCGCGGGCTGGGCCAGCCCCAGGCCCGCGGCCGCCTTGGTGATGCTCCCGGCGTCCGCCACCGCGCAAATGATCTTGAAATGGCGCAACTCCAGCTCCATCCGGCA
>JALZNB010000546.1 GCA_030857905.1 Actinomycetota bacterium | reverse complement strand
GGCTGAGACGGCGTAGCTGGTCTGGTAGTTGCCGCCTGTGTAGATCCCCGCCGAGTAGAACAGCACGTACTGCGACGCGCGCCGGACGAGTACCGGTGCTTCGATCACGCCTTGTTCTTCCGGGCGGTTGTTGCGGAGCAACTCGACCCGGGCACCGGAGAACGTGACGCCGTCGGCCGCGGTGCGTTGCAGCCACAGGATCGTGGGCTGCCCGACCGCGTTGCCGTCGTTCTTGTAGAGCAGGTACCTGGCGCCGCCGGTGTCGACGAAGCTGGACGGGTCGATGTCTCCGCCCTCGCCCGCGTTGCAGACCAGCGGATTGCCGCTGGTCGCGGTGAACGGGCCTGCGGGGGAGGTGGCGAGCGCGGCTCCCAGGCACATCCGGCCGGTCGCCACGCTGGGGCCGGTGAAGTACATCAGGAACTTGCCGTCCGAACGCTGCGACACGTCCGGTGCCCAGAATCCGCTGTTGCCCGCCCAGGTGGGCTTCTGCGGCAGCGCGTCGCCGCGGATCGTCCACGGGCCGTCCGCGCTCGTCGCAGTTGCGTACGGCACGCGACCACGGGACGAGCTGGTCGAATACCCGTAGTACGTGGTGCCGACCTTGAGCACGTCCGGGTCGGGGAAGTCCGTACCGATCACCATTTTCGGCGCCACCGCGGCGATGCCGACGTCCGCCGCCACCGGCACGACACCGAGGAACGCCGCCGAGGCCATGGCCAGAACGCCGCTCAGAATCATCGAGGTACGTAAGTTTTTCACGACACCATCCAGGGTTTCGGGAATGACTACCCGAGTCGTACACCTCCGGTCGCGCCCAGGAAAAGGCCCGACCGGGGCAACAAGCCCGGCCGGGCCATGCCTCAGCGGCTGAGCACGACCACCGATCGCGCGGGAACGGTCGCCGAGCCGCCGGTGATCGTGGTCCGCCCGGCGTCCGCGCTCTGCTCGTGCGCTCGCCACCCGTCGGCGGGCAGCGCCACCGTCCGCTCGCCCGGGTACGGGTTGATCACCACCAGCACACCCCGACGGGCCGGGTCGAGGTCTGGCCCGGCCGTGTCGTCCAGATAGGCCAGCACGATTCCCGCGTCCGCTGCCGGGAACGACAACTTCTGCTGCACCTGTGCCGCGTCGTTCAGTGTGAACAGCGGAGACGACTTCCTGATCCGTAGCAGCTCCAGCGTGTCGCGCACCGCCGCGCTCTGGTCGGCGGTGGCGGGTCGAAGCGATGGGTCGGCGAGCAGTGGCCCCATGAGCGGCCATTTCGCCTGGTTGTCCGCAGCGGGCGGAAGTCCGCCGCCAAACCCGTTGCCGCGCAGCGTCGGATCGTAGCGGTTGAACCAGTCGCCGGAGTCATAGCTGTTGCGGTCCAACGACTTCGACCGGAGGAACTCGCTGCCCGCGTGCATGAACGGCTGGCCTTGGCCGAGCAACACCGGCGCGTGCGCGACCTTCTGCATCCGCACGCGGTCGGCCATCGCGGTGCCTGCGGGCAGCTTGAAGGCCAGCGTGTCGTAAAGGGTCTCGTTGTCGTGCGCGTCCGAATAGGTGATCACCTCACCCGGTGAACCCGTGTATCCGGCGGGTGAACCGTTGTAGTCGACCTGGCGGCCCGTCACCTCCGGCCCGGCGGTCGAGCGGAACCGGTAGTCGGCCATGTTGCCCGCCATGCCGAGCTTGACCATGTCGGAGTAGTTCGCCAGCCTGCTCCGCTGTTGCGCGGGAGTCCCGTTGACCGGTGCGCCGTTGGGGTCCCCGGCCAGGCCGGACCCGAGTCCCTGCACCCTGGGGTCCTCGTCGAACGGGCCGCCGCCGCGCACTGCGTCGCGGAGGCGGTCGCTGAACGTGCCGATCCCGGTTCCCCTCATGTTCGCCTGGGTGGCCTGCTCGAACCGGGCGCCGCCCGCGACCTCGCCGAAGTCCCAGCCCTCGCCGTAGATCCTGATCTTCGTGCCGTCGACGCCGTCCCTGGCCACGCTCAGCGAGTCGAGCGCGGCCCGCACCGCCAGGATGTTCGCCTTCGGGTGGTGGCCCATCAAATCGAACCGAAACCCGTCGACCTTGTACTCGCGGGCCCACCGCAGCACCGAGTCCACCACGAGCTTGCCCATCATGGCGTGCTCGGTCGCGGTGTTGGCGCAACAGGTCGAGTTGGCCACCGAGCCGTCCAGGTTCAGCCGGTGGTAATAGCCGGGCACGACCTTGTCGAGCACAGATGTCGGCGCGTCGCCCGCCGAGGTGGTGTGGTTGTAGACCACATCCACCACCACGCGATTACCATTGTCGTGCAACGACTTCACCATCTCGCGGTACTGCTTCGACCGTGAGTGGCCGGACTGCGCCGCATCGGTGGCGTAAGAGCCTTCCGGCACGTCGTAGTGCATCGGGTCGTAGCCCCAGTTGAAACCGTCGCGCGCTGCGGTTGCGCTCACGCATTCCTGTTGCGTGGGGGAGTCCGGCGGCAGTGACGCCAAGTCGCACGAAGGTCGCTGCTGGTCTGCCCGTCGTTCGGGAATGCTCGAGATGTCGAAGGTGGGCAACAGATGCACGGTGTCCATTCCGGCCTCAGTCAGTGACCGCAGGTGCTTCATGCCGACCGATTCCCGGTGGGTGAAGGCACGGTAGGTGCCGCGCTCTTCGGCGGGAACGCTGTCGTCGCCGATCGAGAAATCCCGCACGTGCAACTCGGTGATGCCGTGCTCGGTCGGGTCGGCGTCGAGTCCTCTGGCCACCTGCTCGCGCCAGCCCGCGGGCATCGCGGACGGGTCGCGGAGATCGGCGAACTGCGAGTGCGTCGAATCCACCGACAACGCCACCGAATACGGATCGGTCACCACCACCGAGCGCACCGCGCCGACAGTTGGCTGCCACCCGGTCACCTCGAACTGGTAGTACCGGTTCTTCCAGTCACCCCTAGCCGACCACGACCCGGAAACGTCGTCGCGACGCAGATCGACCACCTGGCGGGGTTGTGCGTCTTTGGCAGGAACTGTTGTGTCGAACAGGCGTAGCCGCACCGACTTCGCGGTCGGAGCCCACAGTCGAGTGGTCACCCCGGAGTTGTCGAAACTGGGGCCGTAGCCCAGTTTCATAGCTGCCGCCGCGTATCGGTCGTCCAGCGCACCAGCGATTTGCATGCCAGTCGCGTGTCGTAGTCCGCCGTTGGCATCGACATGCACCGCGACCTGTTGGGCGCGCAGTGCCTCATCGATTCGACCGGTGTCGGTCGCCCGCACCCGATACAACGGCTTCCCAGCCAGATGCGGGAATCTGGTCGCCAAGTCACCCTCCAGCGCGCCGTCCGGAGAGAGACGCAGCACCTTCCCGCCCTGGACTCGGCCGTTCACCACGGCGATCTTGCCGTCCGCGTCGTAGCGGACCTGGTAGCCGTCCGAGCCCACTGCGGGCACATCCCAGACCAGGCTGTCCTCGCTGACCCAGATGGCCTTCGCCTTGGTCAGGTCCGCGTCCGCGGCGGGTGCGGTCGACGGCGGCAGCACGTAGGACGCCGAGCCGTCCGCCTTTACCGAGCCGGACACGAACCACACCTCGTGCCCGGTCGAGCCGACGTTGAGGAACTGGTCGTTGCCCGGGTCTTTGGTGTCGCCCTTGTGGATGATGTTGCTCAGTCCGGCCGCCCCCGGTGCGAGCGGCACCGACCAGTAGACGCCGAAACCGTCCTGCCCGTCGGGTGGACGGGACTGCGTCCAGCCGGGACTTGGCTCCAGCGAACCGGTCCAGTGGTAGAGCGTCCAGTCGGTGTAGTCACCGGCCGGCCGCGAGTAGTGGATCACCGCGCGGTTCTCGGCCGCCGCCAGGCTCGCGTGCGCCTTGGCATCGCCCTGACGAACCCATGTCCCGGCACTCGCGATCTTGCCCGAGACGTCGGTGGTACCTCCGTTGACAATGGCGAAGTCGATCGGGGTGGCGGTGACGGGCACTTCGGCGACCGCGCCGAAACCGTCCCGCCCGGCGAATGGAATGTCAGCCTGACCAGGCACCCGTACGGACCAGCTGTCGTAATCGCCACCTGGCCTGTTGTAGTGCACTGTTGCCTTGCCGGTGGCCGCGACCTCGCTCGGGAAGACCGACGCCTGGCCCTGCCGCAGCCACCCTTGAGGTGTCACGCTCGGGTCGATGAACCGGTCGCCGCCGTCCTTCTCGTCACCGCGGTGGGCGATGATGCCGACCTGCCTCGCGCCCGGATTCAGCTTCACCCAGGCGAAGCGGCCGTACGGGGTCTCACCAGCGAACGGCAATGGTGTCTGCCATTGCGTCGGCTGCGCGACATCACCCCACACGTGCAGGCCCCAGCCGTCGTAGTCACCGCTGGGACGGTTGTAGTGCACAACCAGCCAATCCGGGCTTTGCGCACCGGGTCCGCCGGGCAGTGGGGGCGCCGCCGCGTAGGTCACCGCCGCGCTGTCCGCGCCGAGTTTGCCCTTGGCGTCCTTGGCGACCACCCGC
>JALZNB010000501.1 GCA_030857905.1 Actinomycetota bacterium | reverse complement strand
GGGCGCGGGTCCGGCGCCATCACTCGCGCCGACCCAGTAAGCGGCGCTGATGACCACGGCCCCCAGCACCGCTATCACAGCGGTGGCCACCCCTGCGTGTGGCCACCGGTGTAAGTCGCTTCTCATGCCGGAAGGACGTAGGCGGTGACGGCATCGGTTGCACACGGCGATGGCGACTCTCGGTGTTCGACCTTGAGCGTTCCGTGGCGATCCAGGGGAGTTTTTCCACAAACGCGCACGAACCCGCACAGACGGGCTACTCTGGGCGGCATGACAGTCGCGCTGGAGACCGTGCTCGCCAAGGCGGGGTTGCGGATCAGTCCGGGAGAGTTCCTCGAACTGGTCGCGGACGCCGCCCGCAGGCTGTCCCCGGCCACCCCGGACCCCGCCGACTACTTCTCCGCCGAACAGCGGGACACCCTGTCCGAGGTGGGTCTCGACCTGAGCCCCCGCAGGCCCGACGAGATCGACTCGCGGGCCCGCGCGGTGGCCGCGCAGGCGGTGCTGCGCGACTCGGCGCTCACCGTCTCGGCGGCCGCGGACACCGTCGGCGTCGACACCAGCCGGATTCGGCACCGCCTCTCCGCTGGCAGGCTCGCGGGCTGGAAGGACCGAGGCGGATGGCGGCTGCCCGCGTGGCAGTTCACCCCCTCGGGAGTGCTGCCCGGCTTGGAGATCGTGCTGCGCGCGGTCCCCGAGGATCAGCCGCCGCTGGTGGTCGCCGCGTTCATGACCACGCCGCAGAGCGACCTGCGCGTCGACGACCGGCCCGCGACACCGAGGCAATGGCTCCTCGCGGGCGGCATGCCCGGTAAGATCGCCGCTCTGGCCGCCATGCTGGGCACCCCCGCCTGACTCGATCTCGACGACTGGACCATTACCCGATGTCACGGCTTCCCCAGCCGCCCTCCCCCGCTGCCCTGCGAACGTCACTGCGCATGGATGAGGATGTTGTCGCCGTCACCGGCGCGACCCCCCTGATCCGCGTCTTCGCCGCGGCCGGGGCGCACCGCCAGCGTTGGAACTCCTTCCGGTACACCGGTCCGCTCCCACACGCCCGCTTCGACCCGCATCCCCTGGGTGTCGACGGCGGGCCGACCACGGCCACCGGGCATGGCGCGCTCTACTTCGGCCTGTCCGTGCGGACCTGTGTGGCCGAGGTGTTCCAGCAGACCTCGGTGGTCGACCGGACCACCCGCCGCCCGCACCTGGTGGTCTTCCGTCCCAAGCGGACACTGCGACTGCTCGACCTGACCGGGCTGTGGCCCACCAGGGCCGGGGCGTCCCAGGAGTTGAGCACGGGCAGCAAGACGATCACCCAGGCCTGGGCCCGCGCCATTCGTGAGGCGCACCCCGAGCTGGACGGGGTGTGGTACAGATCCTCAATGGACAGTGGCGAGCCCGCGATCTGCCTGTGGGACCCACCGTCGCTCTCCTCGGTCCCCACGACGCCGGAGCTGTTGCTGCCGTTGGATTACCCGGGTTTGGACCTGCCGCTGGCCCGCGTCTGCGACGAACTGAACTACACACTGCTCTGATCGACAGCTTCCGACCGCGGTCATCGCGCACCGCCCGACTCATTCCTCGATGGCCGCGCCCACGGTTCGCAGGTGGTCGCGGAAACTCAACGACGGCGTCCGCTCGCGCGCGGCGAGGTAGGCGTCGAACCCCACCTGGGAACGCAACGAGACACCGGCACGAATCCGCTCGGCTTGGCGGCGCTCAGTGTGGCGGATGGTCTCGGCGAGGGTGAAGACGTGGTCGGCATGGACAGCGGGCACGAACAGCACGCCGTCGTCGTCACCCAGGGCGAAATCGTCACTGTTCACCGTCCACTCGCCGACCATGGCTGACACCAGCGCGTCCCGCGGCCGAACATCGAGGCGCTGAGGGCCGGTCGGAATCGTGCCCATGCTGAAGACCGGCAGGCCGATCTCCCGGATGTCGGCCGTGTCGCGATGCAGTCCCCAGATCACGATCCCGGAAAGCCCGGCGTCGCGGGCTTCGAGCGCCACGAGATCGCCGACGCAGCTCTCGTCGACTCGCCCCCGGTTGTCGACGACCAACACGTCGCCGTGCTCGGCTCCCTCGAACGCCTCAAGGAAGACATCGACACTGCCCGCGTGCCGGGCCGGGCACACGCGACCGGCCACCCGGCTCCCCGGTGTCACCGCCCGCAGCGGCGCGGGCGCGCAGCGGACCGGAATCCGCGCACGAAGGCAGGCGTCGGCCAGGTGTGCGGTGGTGAGCGCGGAGAACCGCCGCTGAACCTCATCGTGATCCATCCGGCGGCTCATCCTGTCCGGGCCGAGTGGCCCTTGGTGGTGTCGACATGCTTGTGAATGTCGATCGGCTGACTGCGCACGCACCATCCTCGACCCTGGCCACGGACCGCTGTGAGTGCTAGGAATCGCACATGTCGGTTGATTCCTCGCATCGGGTGGCGGTGCTCGTGGACCAGGGCGCCAACCCCTTCGAACTGGGTGTGGCCACCGAGCTGTTCGGGCTGCGCCGCCCCGAACTCGATCGGCCCTGGTACGACTTCACCCTGTGCGCCGCGCAACCGACCGTGCGGATGCACCTGGGCATGTTCACCCTGTCGGAGGTGGCCGGGCTCGACGCGGCGGACGCGGCCGACACGGTGATCGTCCCCAATCGGCCGGACCCTCATGTCAGCGCCGGGCGGCCGGTGCTGGCCGCGATCGCCAGGGCCGCCGAACGCGGCGCCCGGCTGGTGAGCTTCTGCACCGGCGCCTTCACCCTCGCCGACGCCGGTGTCCTGGACGGACGACGAGCCACGACACACTGGCGGTGGGCGGCCGAGTTCGCTCGGCGCCATCCGAGCGTCCGGCTCGAACCCGACGTGCTGTTCGTCGAGGATGGGCCCGTCTTCACCGCGGCGGGCAGCGCGGCCGCTCTGGATCTCGGCCTGCACATCATCACGCGCGACCACGGCGCCGAGATCGCCAACGCGGTAAGCCGACGACTGATCTTCACCGGCCACCGCGACGGCGGCCAGCGCCAGTTCGTCGAGCGGCCGGTTCCCTCGGTACCCGGCACGTCGTTGGCGCCGGTTCTCGACTGGGCGCGCGAGCAGGCGCACAGCCCTCTGACC
>JALZNB010000497.1 GCA_030857905.1 Actinomycetota bacterium | reverse complement strand
GGCCGTTCGGCACCCGCGGCATCGGTGAGGACCGCGACCGCACCGGCGGCGACCGCCTGTGGGGCGAAGTCCGCGCCGTGTGCGCGGGCACCGGGCAACGCGGCGAACAGGTCTCCTGGCAGGACATGCTGTGCGCGCAGCGTCGCCCCGGTGACCGCCACATCGGACACATCGGACACATTCGGTATCCGAGGCGAATCGTGGGCGGCACCGCCCCTGGCCACGACGACGCGTCCCTCGCCACGGGCTATCAGAGTGGCGAGCGGGACAGGCGCGATTCGGGAGGGGCGAGGCGGCGCTGTGACAGCCTTGCCTTCAAGCTTGGCGGGCACGTCGCGGAAGGCTACCTGCGCACGCAGGGCAACCATCGAGCCCCTCGATCCCGACCCGTGCGGGTGGTGCGGTAGGCGATCATCCCAGCGTGCTCGTCCACGCCGAATACACGATCGGGTCAACCTGCTTTGCGCAGCTCACCCTGACCGCTCAGATCCGTAACATCGAACACATGAGCGAAGCACCGCAGGTCACGGTCCTCCTGATCGACACCGTGGTTTTCCCGACGAGCACGGCCATCCCCCGAAGAGTCCTTTGTGGATCACTCGGTGCGCCGCCGACACGGTCAGGGTTTGACCAGCGGCACGATCGGCGACGGTTCCTTCGACATCGGCACGTTGTAGCGCTGGGCGAGGAACGAGGCGACGTCGTGGAAGAACAACGCGGACGAGTGCCCCTCCGGCGTGGAGTAGTTCGGCGAGTCGTACACCATGCCGACCACGAAACGCGGGTCGTCCGCGGGCAGGATGCCCGCGAAGGTGATCCAGTATTTCGAGTCGCTGTAGCGGCCGAGGATCTGGTCGTACTGCTGCGCGGTCCCGGTCTTCCCGGAGATCTGATAGCCGGTCAGCGCGGCGGCGGGGGCGGTGCCGCTGTTCTGCTGCGGAGCCTTCTGCGTCACCGCGCGCAACATGTCCCGCGTCGTCCGCGCCGTCTCCGGGGACACCACCCGCACCCCGTCCGGCCTCGGCTCGTCGACCCTGGTGCCGTCCGGCGCCACCGTGGCACGCACGATCCTGGGCGGCACTCGGACACCGTCGTTCGCCAGAGTCTGGTACATGCCCGCCATCTGCAGCACGGTCATCGAAAGTCCTTGACCGATGGGCAGGTTGCCGTACGTACTGCCCGACCATTGACTGCGCGGCGGCACCCGGCCGGGGCTCTCGCCGGGCAGGCCGACCCCGGTGCGCTGACCGAGGCCCAGACGGCTCAGCATGTCCGCGAACCGGTCCGGCCGGACCTCGTTGGCGAGCATGAGGGTGCCCACATTGGACGACTTGGCGAACACGCCGGTGGTCGTCATGTTCAGCCTGCCGTGTTCCCAGGCGTCACCGACGACCCGGTCGGCGACCTTGATCGACCCGGGCACCGACAGCACCCGGTCCGGCGTGGTGACGCCGTACTCCACCGCGGCCATCGCGGTCACGACCTTGTTGACCGACCCCGGCTCGAACGGCGTCGTCACCGCCGGGTTGGTCATCGCCGTGGTGTCCCACCCACCCGGCACACTCGGGTCGAAGGTCTTGTCGTTGGCCAGCGCGTACACCTCGGAGGTCTTCGCGTCGAGCACCACGACGCTCACGCTCTTCGACCCGCTGCGCCGCGCGAACTCCGCCGCCTTGCGCTGCAGGAAGAACTGCAGATCGGCGTCGATGGTCAGTTCGACGTCCGAGCCGTCGACCGCGGGTTGCTGGTCACGCTCGGTTCCCGGGATGACGACGTCGTCGCCTTCCTTGGTCTCCACGATCTGTCGCCCCGGCTTGCCCGCCAACTCGTTGTCCCGCAACATCTCCAGCCCCACCAGGCCGTGCAGGTTGTGGTTGGACTGGGTCGGGTCGTCCATCCGCCAGTTGGCCACGCCGACGATGTTCGAGGCGAGATCACCGCCGGGATACTCACGCTCGGCGCGGTCCTCGAAGTTGAGGACGGGAAAGTCCAGCGAGAGCTGCCGGGCGATCCCGGGTTCCACATCGGTGGCCAGGTAGACGAACGGCTTGTCCTCGCGCAGCTTCGCCAGCACGTCCTGTTCGGACACCGAGTCGCCGATCAGCTCACGCATCCGGCCCGCGATCGCGGCGGTCTCCTCGTCGAAAGTCATGATCTTGGGCGCGGAGTCGGCCTTGGTCGCCTTTTCCAACTCCGCCGCGATCTCCGCACGCCGCGCCTCCGGCCGATACGCGACGGCGCGCACCTCCACGCTGAAGGCCAACTCCACACCGTTGCGATCGACGATCGCCCCGCGCCGCGCGGGGAACTGGATCGTCTGCACCCGCTGCTTCACCGCCTGCGCCGCGAGCGCGTCGGCTTCGAACACCTGCACCTGCACGAGCTTGAGCCCGGCCGCGATCAGCGAGGCGATCAACAGGAACCGGATGGCCACGACCCGAAATCGGTGATCGGTCCCCTGCGCGCGTTTGGTGACCCGCCGCATCCGTCCCGGCGTCGGCGACCGACGAGGCTGTCCACCCGAGCCACCCTGTCCACCCCGACGAACCACCGGATGTCTCCCCGACCCTTGCCGATACTGCTGCCCCGCCATTCAGCCACCCCCGCCCGCAGGGCCCAACGCCCCGCCATCACCACACACACC
>JALZNB010000472.1 GCA_030857905.1 Actinomycetota bacterium | reverse complement strand
TCTCCCGGACGAACGTCGACCCCATCTGTGGTGCCAGCCGCATGCCGGCCGGCACCAGTGACTTGGCCGCCGAGCGGGCCGCTCCGCTTGCAATCCCCATCGATGCTCCCTTCGTCGCCGTCAGCCTATGTCGTCTGGATGTTCCGGCGATTCAGGTCCAGCCCCGGTCCGGGCTGCCAGCCGATGGCAATGGCGGTTTGACGGTCCGCGGGGGCGGCCAACGCCGCCTCGGCCGCACGCGATATGCCGGTGAACGGTCCCGCAACGACGGCGTCGCCGACATCCGCGACGACATCCACTGCCCAGCGCACGGGCGCGATGGGCAACGAGACGACCGCGGAGAACCTCCACGGTGGCGGCGCACCCGGGGCGGGGGGTCCAGGCTATCGGTCCGGGGGCCCTCGAAGGTTGCCTCCACCGCCAGCTCATCGGCCGCGGAGCGTTGGTCGCGCAGCCGCAACGACAGCGACGGCGCTGCCTGTCGGTCACACACACCGATCAACTGCACCCACCCCTCGAGGCGGACCGTGGCCGAATCGACTCTGGTCACGTTGACCAGGCGGGCACGCAGCTGGCGGTCCGAAGGCGCGAGCAAGAACAGTTGCGGCGGCAGGGTTGCGCCCCGGCCGCAGAGCTCGTCCACGAACAGCCCGTCGCGGTCGTCCCGGCGGACGAGGGGCGGTCGCGACTCCCGGGAGCGGAGCCGTCCGAGCAGCCTGACGAGGTCGGTTCGCCGGTCCTTCGCCACCAGCGACACCATCAGCCGGACGCGGACGGGGACGGCGTCGAGGTCGGGTGCATCCGCCTGGTTCAGGAGCGCACGTACGCCGTCTTGCAGCGTGGTCCAGAACTCGTCGGAGGCGTGTTCGATGTGGCGCATGAATGGACGCAGGTCGTCGAACATGAAGCTGTGCCAGTGCCGTACGGTGCTGGCGGCCGTCGTGCGCGAGACCAGCTCGTTGACCTCCTGCTTGGCGGCCAGCGCATCGACCAGGTTGCGCAGCTCGTGCTTGCGTTGGGTGATGGAAGAGCCGTCGGAACGGGTCCGCCAGCGGTAGACGACGTCGGGCACGATGTCGAGTGAGCGGGCGGCCAGGTAGGCACGGGTCATCGGGACGTGGTCCTCGTAGTAGACGCCCACCGGGAACGCCAGGCCGGCGTCGGCCCAGAAGGTGCGGACGAAGACCTTGTCGACCGCGAACGCGTTGCGCAAGACGTCGGGAGCGTCGTCCACCCGCACCCCCAACCGCTGCTGCCGGTGGATGGGCACCAGCCAGGCGGGGACGCGGTAGCGGCCGTCGATCAGCTCCTCCATGCCGCCGACAGCCAGCTGGGATCCGGTCTCCAGCAGGGTTGTCACCAACCGGTCGTAGGCGCCCGCCGGGACCGTGTCGTCGGAGTCTACGAAAGCCAGGAACCGGCCGGTGGCGTGGCGCGCGCCCGCATTGCGGGCCGCCCCAGCCCGGCGTTTTCCTGCGCCACCACCCGCACTCGCTCGTCTCGACGGGCGTAGCCACGGGCGATCTCACCGGTGGCGTCGGTCGACCCGTCGTCGACCGCGATCACCTCGACCTGCCGATAGGACTGCCCCAGGATGCTGTCCAGGCACTCGGGGAGGTACGACTCGACGTTGTACATGGGAACGACAACGCTCAGCAGCGGTTGCGTTTCGACTGCCCTCGGCTGGTCGATGCCTGACACGCGCGGCTCCTCGTTGACGACGGCGAGTCGGAGTGTATCCAGCACCGGCTGCTGACCAGGGCGGCCGGTGTGGCAAGTCGAGAGCAAGACAGCGAGCTATCACCGACGGCAGCCCGTGCGGGGCCGAACGTCTTCGTGCGCTACGACGACGTGCTCGCCGACTGGCGCAGCGTCGCCGGCCGGGTGACCATCGCCTTGGGGCTGCACCTGTCCGGGTGGGACGGGCGTACTGAGGCCGAGGTGGACGGTTTCGTGAACCCGGACCCGCGGCACACGGCGGGGACCTCCTGGGCCGACCTGACTACAACACGATGTACGACGAGGCGGAGCGGATCGTCGGCTTCTCCCTGCGCGCGGCGA
>JALZNB010000437.1 GCA_030857905.1 Actinomycetota bacterium | reverse complement strand
CCCGACCTCGATGTTGACACCAGGGGAAGACGTGGAGATCACATCGTTGAGGAAGCGGGGCTGGTCGATCTCGGCCATCGCCCGCCATGTGGACCGTGACCGCAAGACAGTGCGGGCGTATCTGTCGGGCGAACGCGAACTGGGTGTGCGCGAGCGCGCCGAGCCCGATCCGTTCGATCGTTTCGAGTCCTACGTGCGCCAACGGCTTGCCGATGACTGGCACGTGTGGGCGACCGCGTTGTTCGACGAGGTCGCCGCGCTCGGCTACGCGCGCAGCTACCAGACCTTCACCCGCCAGCTCCGGGACCGGGCGCTGCGCCCGCACTGTGAGCCGTGCTCGTCGAGCAACGGGCGCGCCCATGTCGACATCGAGCACCCGCCGGGTGAGGAGATCCAGTGGGACTGGCTCGAGCTCGACCAGACCCCGTGGGGAGCGAAGGCCTATGTGCTCGTGGGTGCGCTGGCCCACTCGAGCAGGTTCCGGGTGTGGTTCTCCGAGTCCGACGACCAGGCCCACCTTGTGGTCGGCATCGACGAGATCCTGCGCCGCCTCGGTGGCACGACGCGCCGGTGGCGGGTCGACCGGATGGCCACGGTCATCAACCCGAACACCGGGAAGTTGCAGCGGTCGTTCGCGCCGGTGGCCAAGCACTACGGCGTCGGCGTCGATCCGTGCCCTCCCCGGCACGGCAACCGCAAGGGCGTGGTGGAGAAGAACATCGACTACCTGACCCAGCGGTGGTGGCGCACCGCACATGTGAGCTCACCGGTCGAGGCGCAGCAGAGCGTCGACCGGTTCTGTGTCGAGATCTCTGACGCCCGAGCGCGCCCGATCTCGGGATCGGCCACCGGAACCGGGCTCTCAGAAGCCGCAGGAGCCGATGTCCACAGCCCCGATGGCACTGGGGGGCGGGCAGTTCGGGTCACCGTCGGGGTCCTCGCGGATGCCGAGCCGCTGCTGGCGCTGCCCGACGTTCCGTTCCCGGCGGAGGTCACAGAGGTCCGCACCGTCGCCGCCAACGCGCTCGTGTCGCTGTGGGGCAACCGCTACTCGGTCCCGCCGGGCCTGGTCGGCGGGCACGTGCAGATCCGTTGGCGGCTCGGCGCCGAGACGATCACCGTGCACGCCGGCGGTGTGGTCGTTGCGACGCACCGGCTCGCACCGCGGGGCGCGCAACGCACCGTCCGGCTGCCCGAGCACACCAAAGCACTGCAGAACGTGGTCCTCGCCGCGTTCAACACCGAGCGGCCGTGCAAGACCAAGGTGAACCGGCCGCCCAGTGCTGCGGCGTTGGCCATCGCGGCGGAGATGCTCGGCGACGGTGGGGCGGAGCCGGTGATCGACCTCGATGTCTACCGCCAAGCGATCGAGGGCGAGGAGATGGGATGAGCCGCGACACCCTCTACCAGTCGGTGCGCGGACATCTCGCCTACCTCAAGCTCGCCGCCGCCGCCGAGGCGCTGCCCGGCGAGCTCGACACAGCCATGAAGACCAAGGCGACCCACACCGAGTTCCTCGAGCGGCTGCTCGCCATCGAGGTCGCGGCCACCGAAGCACGCCGCCACGCCGGGCTGCTGCGGTTCGCGAACTTCCCGTCGCCGTGGCGCCTCGAGGACTTCGACTTCACCGCACAACCGTCGGTCGATCCCGCGCTGATGCGGGACCTCGCCACATGCCGCTACGCGACCGACGCCACCAACGTGTTGTTCATCGGCCCGCCCGGTGTAGGCAAGACCATGCTCTCCATCGCGTTGGGCCACGCCGCGGTCGACGCCGGCCTGCGCACCTACTACTGCACCGCCGCTGATCTCGCCGCACGGTGCCGCAAGGCCGCGGTCGAAGGACGATGGGCCACCACCATGCGGTTCTTCAACGGGCCATCGGTGCTGATCGTCGACGAGCTCGGCTATCTCCCGATGCCCGCGGAGGACGCCAACGCCCTGTTCCAGGTCATCAGCCAGCGCTACCTACGCGGCTCGATCATCTTGACCACCAACCGCGGCGTCGCCAGCTGGGGTGACATCTTCGCCGACACCACCATCGCAGCGGCCATGCTCGACCGGCTCCTGCACCGCTCCGTCGTGATCAACATCAGCGGCGACAGCTACCGCATGCGCGCCCACCGAGCACGCTCACGCAAGCTCACCCACGGAGGTGACGCCTAGAGTCCGAGCACAACCAGGGTGAGGAACTTCGATGAGCAACCCTGGGGAGTTTCAGTGAGCGCCGTCAAGGACTCCTCGGCCACGTGGTGGAGGGCTTCGGCGATAAGCATGGGGTCACCGATGCCCGATAGCTGTGGACGGCGGTCGAGTCTGGTGGGGGTGAGCCGGTCAGGGTCAAGGCCAGCCGAACGTGCCTGAGTCCGCCAGGTGTCGTGCAGTGTCATGGCGTCCGTGCCGTGCTGCTTGGACGGCCGGGAGGTGACCGCAGCAGACCGCTCGAGACGGGCGATGGTCTCGCGGTCGGGCTCGGCCCCGTCGTTCTCCGCGCTCCAGCGACGGATCAGCTCGTCGTGCTTGGCCTTCACCTGGGCGCTGCGCTGTGACAGGACCTCCCGCACGGCCTCTGGAATGCAGGTCATGTC
>JALZNB010000467.1 GCA_030857905.1 Actinomycetota bacterium | reverse complement strand
CCCCCCCGCGTCCGTGTTGTCCACCGCTTCGGGGGTATCCGGGGCGCCTGCGGACGGTCGTTCAGCGGATGAATCAGCGCTGCTCTCCGGCGCCCGCCACTCGCCTGAAGTCGACGATCCGGCTTGAGTCGCTCGACGTCTGCTCGGACCAGAGCCCGACACGTTCAGGGCTGAGGAACTGCTCGCGGCGTGCCGCCTGCCGGTCGCCGGTTCGCCGCGCTTCCCCGCACTCCGCCCGCCAACAGGCGTGTCACCCCGGCCCGACTCAGCCGAACGTGGTCCAGAGTCCGTGCCGGGATCGACGTCCGATGGCGCCGTAGTAGCGGCCTCGGCACCGGCTTTCAGGTCCTCGCCGGTCGCCGTGGGCGAATCGCCCTCGGTCGCCGAACCATCCTCGCGGACCGGCGATTCAGCCTCGGCAGAACCGCTCGACGGCGGCTCGTTGGCCGTCGACCCCGAACCGTGGCCGTCCTCGGGAGGACTGGCCGCGCCGGGAGCGGGGCTCTTGCCGGAACCCGGGAGCGACCTGGTCGGCTCCGGCTGGGTCCACGGCCCAGGCTGCCGCGTGGTGCGCGGCGGAAACCGGAGAACGTCCTTCGGCTTGGGCGTCTGCTGCCCGCGGGGTTCACCGGGACGCTTGTCGTCGTCGCCCGGTCGGGTCCATTGCGACATGTCGGCCTCAGTCCCGGTACTTGGCGGTGGGCGGGGTGGCCTGCTCGCCCGCTTGGGCCAGCCAGGTGCGGTGGCTGGCCGCCCACGAGCCACCCGCGATGGACTTCTCCAGCACGCCGTTGACGAAGCGAACCAGGTCCTCGCTCTGTTTGGGGATGCCGATACCGTACGGCTCCTCGGTGAACCGCTTGCCCACCATCTTGACGTTCGGGTCCTGCGCGACCATCCCGGCCAGGATCGTGTCGTCCGTGGATACGCCGACGACCTGGCCTTGTTGCAGCATCAGCAAACAGTCCGACCAGTTGTCCACGGCGACGGCGACCGGCGGGGCGGGCGAGTTGCGCAGCCTGTTCAGCGACGTCGAGCCTTTCGCCGCGCACACGCGTTGCCCGCCCAGTTGGTCGATGTCGGTGATGGAGGACGTCTTGTCGACGAGCAGACGCTGCCCGGCGACGTAGTAGACGGCCGAGAAGTTGATGTCGACCCACCGCTGGCAGGTCGCCGTCATGGTGCGCACGACGATGTCGACATCGCCGTTCTTGAGCGCGTCGATGCGACCGGCGGAAGTGATCACCTTGTACTGCACCTTGTTCGGATCACCGAAGATGGCGGCGGAGATCTCCCTGACCCGGTCGATGTCGAAGCCCTCAAGCGCGTTCGTGGTGGGGTTGCGGAACCCGAACAGGAAGGTGTTCTGGTCGACCCCCGCGATGATCCTGCCCCGGTCCTGGATCTTCCTCATCGTCGACCCGCCGGGCATCGCGCCGGGCGCCGGTGTCGATGTCGGGCGCAGGCTGGCCGTCGCGTCACACTCGGGGACCTTGGTCGCGGCGCCGGAGGAGGTGGGCGGGTTCACCTGGACACCGACCGGCTCCGGGCGCTCGACGGAGTTGACCACGGCGAGGTCGACCGGCTTCCCGATCGCCGCACAGCCCGTGGCCACCAGAGCCGCCATGATCACGCCGACCGCCCTGATCGCCCTCACCGGGGACACTCGCCTCATCGGTACTCCCGCAGTCGTTCCCTGATCCCCATGGCGACCCCGGCCCCCGCGATGAGCGAGAGCACGATGATGCCGGGCACCAGCCCGGTCAGCGCCTGTCCCGCGCGGGTGGTCTGGGTGAAGAACTCGGCCCGGCCGCCGTTGAGGGCGGTGATGAGGTTCTTGTCGAGCTTGCCGAACGCGGTCGCGGCACCGGCGTCGGTGTCGCCGATGGCCATCTTCACCGCTTCCTCGTACTGCCCGGAGTTGTCGAGTTCGCGGATCTTCTCGTGCGCGGCGACCCACGCCCGCGCGTTGTCGACCGCCTGTTGCACCTCGTCGGCGATCTCCGGGCTGGACGCCAGGCCGAGCGCCCTGGCCAGCAGGTTGTGGTCGCCGTCACCGGTCAGGGTGGCCGACAACTCGGTCCACTCCTTCTCATATCCCGGCCCGTCGCCGCGGGCGACCAGGGTCAGCGTCTCGTCGGCGCGGCACTTGAGGGAGTTGATCCGGGCCTGCACCAGCACGTCCACCTGCTGTGAGCCGTTGCGCTCGCCTGCCGACACATAGGACGACTCGACGAGTAGGGCGACCGTGCCCCACAGCAACCCGACGGTCACCGCGGCCGTCGCCACCACCAGCCCCACGTTCAGGACTCGGTTGGTCTTGCGGGTCAGGTAGACCTGGGTGGTCACGAGCGCGCCGAGCAGGGCGAGGGTGAGCAGCAGGGTGAACCACGGGAACGAACGGGCGTCGGCCTGTTCGGCGGCGAGCCTCTTGTAGTCGATGTCGTAGAGCTTCTCCGCGGCGGGGAGCAGCTTCGCCCGCATGAGCCCGGACGCCTCGCGCAGGTACGCCGCGCCCGCCGGGAAACCCTGCCGGTTGTTGGCCCGCGCGGTCTCGATCAGGCCGGTGTAAACCGGGAGCTGCTGGGAGAGCACTTCGACCTGCTGCTCGGCCTGCGGATCACCCGCGACATCGGATGACGCCTTGCCGAGCGCGGCACCCGCCTGGGCGATGTCGAACTCGTAGCGTTCCCGCAGGTTCTGCGGCTCGGCACCGCCGGAGAGGAACGCGCTCGCGGCCGTCGCGTCGGCGTCCGACAGCGACCGGAAGATCAACTGCGCTGCGGCGGTGAGCGGTTCTCGGTGGTCGACGAGGCCGTCGATGGTGCTCTGCTTGGTCTGCGCACTCACCGCCGCGAACACCCCGGTGAGTGCGGTGAGCAGGACAAGGCCGATGGCGATGACCGACAGCCTGCCCGGCGCGGTCGCCGCGGACCGCAGCGCCTTGCGCAGCACGGAGCCCGGCTTGGTCTCTGGCGGCGACGCGGTCACCGCGGATGTGTCCACAGCGTGACAGTCAACAACACGTTCGCGTGCACGACGCCCGCTTCCCCCCGGCGGTTACCTGGCTGTGACGCCAGCACAATCCAGTCTTCCGGATAAATCTAGTCCAGCCGTTGGGGTCGATCCAGCCACGCGGACACACTGGGTCACCGGCGATGCCCTTCTTCGGCGCACGGTAATCGCCTGGTCGCGCTCTGGTCGCACGGCCCGCGCTCTGAGACCGCACCCCCTCACCACCCCGGTCCTGACCGCTGGTGGTTTTACACGGCTCGAACATCATCCTGGTGTCTCCTTTACCCGGGTCGGCGAGAGTTGCCCCAACGCCGACGAAGGGACATGGGATGCGAAGCCGGAACTGGGCAGTGGTCGCCGCACTGATCGTGGGGACCGGACTGGCGGGATCGGGAGTCGCCTCGGCACAACCGAGCGCGCCCGCGACGACCACGTTGTCGCCCGAGCAGGTCACCAAGCTGTGCGAGAAGCGCCTGCCGAAGATGGAGGAGCGGATCGCCAAGCTCGCCAAGCGGATCAACGGCGGTCCCGAGGTCAAGGGTTCGGCGGCGTGGCTGAAGGCCAGGGCCGACAAGGAACGCGCCGCGGGCCGGGAGACCACGGCCGAACTGCTCACCGAGCGGGCCGAGCGGCGGGCCGGGCGGGCCGACGACCTCGACCGGCTGACCAAGCGGGTCGCCGAGTTCAAGTCCACCCACTGCGCGGGCAAGTGAGGCGCTGGCTGGTCGTCGTCGCGCTGCTGATGGGCTCGGTCGCCTGCCAGGACTCCGGCACGGCCGACCCGTCGGGCGACCTCGACCAGATCGAGTCCACTTTGGACAACATCGACGCCGACCTCGCCGGGGACTAGTGCGGTGACCACCGTTCACCGCACTAGTCCCCGGTAACGGCGAGTACGGTGTGGCCATGAATTCGGGCCTGGTCCTCGTCGCCGAGGACGACCGGGCGATCGCCGAACTGGTCGGGCTGTACCTGCGCCGCGACGGGTTCGGCGTGCGAGTCGAGACCGACGGCACCGCGGCACTCGCCGCGGTGCGCTTGGTCAAGCCGGTCGCCGTGGTGCTCGACATCGGCCTGCCCGGGATGGACGGCATCGCGGTGTGCCGGGCGCTGCGCGAGGCTGGCGACTGGACGCCGGTGCTGTTCGTCACCGCCCGCGACGACGAGGTCGACCGGGTCGTCGGCCTCGAACTGGGCGCGGACGACTACGTGACGAAACCGTTCAGCCCGCGTGAACTCGTCGCCCGCGTCCGAACCGTGTTGCGCCGGGCGAACGGTCCGATGGCGGCCGAGACGCTGCGGGCGGGCGGCACCCGTGTCGACCTCGGCGAACGTCGCGTGTGGACAGACGCGGGCGAGGTCAGCGTCACCACGACGGAGTTCGACCTCCTCGTCCACCTCATGCGCCGACCGGGTCAGGTGTTCGAACGGGCCCAGCTACTGAGCGCGGTGTGGGGTTACAGCGCGGCGGCGGGCACCAGGACCGTGGACGTCCACATCGCGCAGCTACGGGCGAAACTCGGCCGGTCGAGTCCGATCAGGACAGTGCGCGGGGTCGGCTACGCGGCGGACCGGGAATGAGCCGGGCCTCGCTCGCCGCCCGGATCACCGGGCTGAGCCTGCTGGTCGCGAGTGTCGCCGTGGTGGTCGCCGGACTCATCCTCGCCCGGCTCGTCATGGCCACCACCCAGGATGTCACCCAGCGGAGTCTGTCCGACCAGGCCGATGTGGTGGCCAGCCAGTTGACCGACAACCGGATCGGCATCCGCCGAGTCGTGGAAGTGCTGCGGGGGCAGGGAATCTCCGTCGTCCAGTTCCGGCCGAACGGTGAGATCGCCACCACCGACCCCACCGCCGAACGCGCCGCGCGACAGGCCGGCCTCACCGAAGCCACCGAGCCGGTCCACCGGACCGTGGACATCGCGGGCCGCACCCTGCTCGTCGAGGTGCGCCCCGCGGACCCTCGCGGCACGATCGCGCTGGTCCGCGAGGTGGAGGCGGCGAAGGCCAGCGCCCGCGAGTTCGTCGGCAACATCATCATCGCGTTGGGCATCGGTCTCGCCGTGGCGGCCGTGGCAGGCTTGTTCCTCGCGCGGCTGCTTTCCCGCCCGCTGCGGCGCACCGCGGCCGTGGCCACGTCGATGAGCCACGGCAGGCGCGACCTCCGGGCCCCGGTTGACGGACCTCGTGAAGTCGCCGAGGTCGCCGCGTCCGTCAACGCACTGGCGGATGCGTTGCACCGCAGCGAGTCTCGTCAGCGGGATTTCCTCCTGTCCGTCTCACACGAGCTGCGGACTCCGCTGACCGCGGTCAAGGGCTTCGCGGAATCCC
This sequence comes from Actinomycetota bacterium, assembly GCA_030857905.1. Classification (GTDB taxonomy): domain Bacteria; phylum Actinomycetota; class Actinomycetes; order Mycobacteriales; family Pseudonocardiaceae; genus Actinokineospora. Next base: position 17,283 of record JALZNB010000467.1, on the reverse strand, counting down.
TCGCCGACGAGGTGGTCACCGGCGATGCCGTACCCGCCGCCGCCAGGACGATCAACCAGGAGGCAGACCGCCTCGACCGCTTGGTCACGGATTTGCTCGACCTGGCCCGCCTCGGCGCCGACGACTTCCAACTCGATGTCATGGCCGTCGACCTGGCGGCGCTGATCTCGGACGCGGCTACGGTCTGGTCGACCCGCTGCGCGGACGCGGGAGTGCGTTTCATGCTGGACGCCCCGACCGCGATCACCGCGCACACCGACCCGCGCAGACTCCGTCAGGTTCTGGACGGGTTGCTGGAGAACGCGTTGCGGGTCACTCCGGCAGGGCGGCCGATGGTGTTGGCCACCCGCGCCGAGCACGGTGTCGCCGTGGTTCAGGTGCGCGACGGCGGGCCGGGACTGGCCGCCGAGGAGTACCCGGTGGCGTTCGAGCGCGGGGTGCTGAACGCGCGCTACTCCGGGACCCGGCCGGTCGGAACGGGAATCGGGTTGGCGTTGGTACATGGTCTGGTCGTGCGGATGGGCGGGACGATCGAGGCCGGGCCCGCACAGGAAGGCGGCGCCGCCTTCACCGTGCGGTTGCCCATGACCCGCACGCCTCGAGCGGCCCCCAACGCGATGCCGTGACGGTCCATTCTCCAGGTACCTGGCTGTCATATCAGGACAGCGGCCGTGCCCGGTTACTCGATGCCGCGGCGCACGCCACCTGGTGTCGCCGCGTGGATCGCGGCCTCGACGCCCGCCACCCGATCGGCCAGGAGGCCGACTGCGCCGACCGCGCGTGACATCGGATCGCTGCCGTCTCCGCCGAGTGCTTTCTCGCGCAGGTAAGCGGTTTTGACCTCGGACCAGCGAGCTGCCTGGTCCGGTGTCAGTCTGCCGCGCAGTTCCGCGAGCTTGAGCAGGTTCGCTTCGGCGCCCGAGGTCAGCGTCTGCGCCTCACCGAGGTAGTGGTCGTCGATGACCGATTCGAGTTCGGTGTCGTTCATCACCGGGACGATCCGCTCGGCGAGCTTGTTCATGTTGCGGTAGGAACCCTGTAGGCCGAACGGCGGTTCGGTGCGGGCCGCGTCGGACTGGCCCGCCGAGGCGATGTAGGCCTGGTTGTTGGCGAGAACGACCTGTTGGACCCGCAGCAGTTTCTTCAGCACCGACAGGATCTGCTCGACCTCGACCGTCGAGTACGGGTGCGCCAACTGGTCCGGGCGCACCGAATCGTCCCCGCGGGCCATGCGCACGAACAGGCCGATGTCGGCTCGGTCGCGAGTGGACAGTGGGGCCAGCACCGAGTTGGAGGTCAGCGAGTTCTCGACGTAGCTCAGCGCGAAGAGGTCCTCGCGGCCGGAGAGCACGTCACCGAGGTTCCACACATCGGCGCGGTTGGCGAGCATGTCGGGGACGCGGAACCGTTTGCCCGACTCGGTGTACGGGTTGCCTGCCATGCACACCGCGAACCGCTTGCCGCGCAGGTCATAGGTGCGGGTGTCGCCGTCCCACACGCCTTCCATCCGGCGCTGGGCGTCACAGAGCGAGATGAACTTCTGGAGCAGTTCCGGGTTCGTGTGCTGGATGTCGTCGAGGTAGAGCAGCGTGTTGTTGCCCAACTCCAGCGCGAAGTTGATCTTCTCGATCTCCTGGCGCGCGGTCGCGTTCGGCGCCTCGGCCGGGTCGATCGAGGTTACGGCGTGGCCGAGGGCCGGGCCGTTGACCTTGACGAAGGTCAGCCCCAGCCGGTTGGCGACGTACTCCATCAGCGTGGTCTTGCCGTAGCCGGGCGGGGAGATGAGCAGCAGCAGGCCCATCTGGTCGGTGCGTTTGTTCTCACCGGACGCGCCGAGCTGCTTGGCGAGGTTGTCACCGATGAGCGGCAGGTAGACCTCGTCGAGCAAGCGGTTGCGGACGAAGGCGCTCATCACCTTGGGCTGGAACTCGGTCAACCGCAACCGCCGCTTCTCCCGTGTCACCAGCTCATTGCGCTTGCGCTGGTAGTCCCGGTATCCCGGCACCCGGTCGAGCCGGAAACTCCGGGTACGGGCGAGGATCTCGTCCAACCGGATCACCAGCGCGCGATCGGTGATCCGCGAGTGCGCACCGAGCAGTCCGTCGACCCGCGCGGTCAACGCGGCCGACGAGTCGTGGCGCGGCAACAGGTCGCCGCACAGTTCCAGGGCCACGGCTTCCGGCAGATCCACTTCGGGCAGTTCGGTCGTAGCACGGAACGAACCGAACCAGGCGAGGATGAGCTGGTAGCGGGCGTCCAGGTCGTCGCCGAGCGCCCGCACGTCGTCGTCGAACCGCTGACGCGACTTGGCATCCTGGCCGCCGAGGGCGAGGTGGAACTTGTCCACCATCGTCCGCGCGCCCGCGCTGGTGACGAACCCGAACGGCTCACCGGCCAACTCCTCGAACAGGTATTCGCCCGCCATGCCCGGCTCGACCACCGGGAGGTTCGCGCCACTCAAGAAGGCGCGGATCGCCTCGGCCAGCTCACCACACAGGCCGGCGATCGCGGGTGACGTGCCGAACGCGGCACGGGCCCGCGCCAGCGAACCCGCACGCACGGCCCATCGTGCCCGGCTGCCCTCATCGGCGCCGAAAGCCCAGAAGAGCTGGGCCGACGCACGCGCACCTGGCGTGTATCGCAACAGGCCCGCGCCGGAATGCAGACGCAGCAACGCGTCCAACAGCAAGGCGGCGTCGTGGTCGTGCACACCGCGTTCGTAGCCCTCGTCATAGCGGGCTTCGGCGGCCTTGCGCACAGCCGCGAGCAGGCCGCCTTCGACGGCGGTCTCGTGCAACGCGTCGAGATCACCCTCGGCCAGGATCGAGGTCGCCAGGTGCTCCGCGCGGTAGACCTCAGGCGACTCGGAGACGATCAGTTGGTCCCAGTAGGTACGCGTCTCGGCGAAGGCGGCATCGCGAACCGGTGCGCGGTAATCGGTTCCGGTGACGGCGAACGCCATCGCGTTGTCGTGCGGCACCAGCGTGAGGTCGAGCGGCTGGGTGTTGACCGCGAACGCGTGCTTGCCGAAACGCAGTGACTCGCCACCGTCGGCATAGAGGTCGAGCCGGTCTCGCAGCGACCGGCCCGCCTCCTGACGGGCCGCCTTGACCCTGCCTTCGAGTTCCTCCGCGCGGACCTGGTCGCCCAGCTCGCGCAGGTTCCCGGCGACCGAGCGCAGCTTGGCGACCATCGGGTCCGAGGCGAAGTAGGTGTTTACCTCGTCCACAGTGGACAGGCCGGACAGCCTGCGGTGGATGCTGCCGAGCACCCGCTCCGCCGACTCGACCAGCCGGTCGGCCCGGCGGGCCCGCTCATCGAGCAGCGCCTGCTTGCGTGAGGAGAACGCCTCGTAGACGTCGGTGCGCTTCTCGCCGAGCTGGGCGAGGAACTCGTCGAACTCGCCGAACCTCGACTCCAGGTTCTCCAACTGGAGCATGAGCCGACCGAGCTGGTCATCGCAACGCTGCGGGCTGTCGGCGACCGCGAGCGCGCCGGTGATCGCCTGGCCGAGCAGCGCGAACTCGGCGGCGAACTCGGCCCGCCCCTCGGTGGCCAGCAGTTCGGTACGCCGGGCCCGCAAGGTCGCCCGGGCCCGGTTGACCCCGGCCAGCACCTCGCCGACCCGTTCCAGGATGCCGGTACGCGCGGTGGCGTCGGCGATGTCGAGCGAGCCGACGACCTCGGTGACGATCTCCAGACCTTCGGACTGCTCGGCGAGCAGTTCTCCGACGGGCACGGCGTCGGCGACGGTCTTGATGGCTTCGGCGTCAGCCACCAGCCGGTCGACCTGCTCGTGGTAGCCGGTGAACGCGTCCGCTCCACGCAGGAACTCGACCGCGCGTTGCCCGGCGGAGACCAGCTCATCGTCCACAGTGGCCGCAAGTGTGTCCACAGTGGTCGACTCGACGTAGCGCAGCTCGCGCAACGAGACCACACGGCCTTGGGCGCGGCGCAGTTCGGCCAGTTGGCGCACCCAGGCGTCCGCCGACTTCGGCGCCTCACCGCGGACCATCCGCACCAGCGACGTGATTTGCGTCGCGGTCTCGGCGAGCGCGTCCGCGGCCTGCTTGGTGAGCGCCTGAACGGTCTCGAACTCGTCGAGCACCTGCTCGGCGGTCGCCCGGACCTCCGCGAGCGGGGCCCGCAGGTCGCCGAGATCGGCCTCGCCAAGCCAGTGGTAGTGGTCGAAGACCCGGGCGCACGAACTGATCAGCGCCTCGAAGACACCGGTGGACGGCGCCATGTCCTCGACCATCCGCGACACCGACAGACAGTCGGAGATGCCGCGAACCAGGTCGGGATTGCCGACCCGTTCCAGCGGTCCCGTGCCCACCGGCTGTGCGGCGGCGAAGGTGTCGGACAGATACGCCGTCTGCCACACCTGCATCGGATGGACCCGTGTCGGCTCCTCCGATGTCGCGCGGAACACCACCAGCGTGCCGTCGTCGAAGAGCGAGTACCCGTGACACACGACGGGATTCGCCACTTCCTTGCGGATCACGTTGTACGGCAACAGCAACGAGCGACCGTCCTCGCGGGCGTGGAAGACGTAGAGCACGTCCTCGCCGTTGGGCGAACGGATCACCCGCTCGTACTCAAGGCCGACCACGTCGGTGTCGAACGTCTTGTGCACACCCGTGGCGAGGTAGTAGCCACCGGGGAAGATGATGCCCTGGTCTTCCGGGAGCCGCTGGCACGCCTGACCGATGCCGTCGAGCCGGGCGACGCTCTTGGTGTGGGTGTTGAAGACCAGGTGCCGCCACTCGGTCTCGTTGTAGGGCCGGATGCGCAGCAGGATCAGCGAACCGACCCGCGCGTACCGCACATCGGCGTCGGCGAGTGACTGCAGCGGCTCGGCGACCAGCTCGCGGTAGACGCCCTCGCCGGTCTCGGTGTTGTTCTCGATCTTGATCGTGAGGTCGCCGTTGACGGTCTCGACGAACACCTCGTCCAGGATGGAGATGTGCGGGAACCGGCCGAGTACGTGGTCGTCGCGGGTCGTCTCGACCCACTCGAAGTCGTGCGCCGGCGGGAAAACGTGATCCCGCTCGCCTCTGTTGTCCGCGTAGGACACCTCGCCGGTCGGCGCGATCGTCCACCGCAACACCTTGATGTCCTCGGTCCGCGGGCCGGTCTGGAACACCGCGAGCAGCTTGCCGTCGACCCGACGCAGCTGGAGCAGCCGGGTCTCGCGGTAGTACCGGTACAGCTCACCGAAGTCGCGCTGGAACTGCTCGTCACGCAGCAGCTCCGGCAGCTCGTCGGTCGCCGCGTCGAACCGGAACGCCTCGCCCTCGCGGGCGAAGGTGTGCAGCGAGAACACGTCATCGATCGTGGTCTCCGGCTTCAACCCGATGAACACGTTGTAGCCGAACAACATGAAGCCGCCGACCGAGACGATGTCCCTCGGCACACAGTTGTTCTCCGTGCGGATGCGTTCGTTGCCGACCAGGCGCAACTCGGTGCCGCCGAACACCCGCAGCCGTTCGGCATTGAGCGACTCGGCGCGGCGGGCCAACTCCGCGGCTCGCTCGCCGAGCCGTGCCCGCAGTACCTCGTAGGTGCCCGCGTCCAGGCCGGGCGCGGTCTCGGCGGTGGTTGCCGGAGGTGTCGTCCCGGAAGGCGTCGTCACAGACATCGCGCGGTCAGAGCCTCGCGGCGGTCAGTGCGGCGACCGGTTGGTCGGCGACACCGAGACGCTGGGCGTGACCGAGCAGCTCCTGCAGTTTGCCGGACTCCCCGTCCCCCGAGTTGATCAGCTTGAGCAGCAACGCCGACACGGTGAGGTTCTTCATGTCGTTCGTGTCGAGCGAACCCAGGATTTCCTTGATGTCGGTGGTGAAATCGGCCTTGCCGTTGAGCCACGGCCCGGCGAGCTGCTGCGCGACCGACGAGTGGTCCATGAACCCGTCGACGCTCTTGCCCATCGCCACCGCGCCGACGATCCGGTCGAAGAACATGGTGTCGCCACCGACGATGTCGATGTCGGCCTTCTCCAGCCCGGCCGCGAGCACCATGGCCTGTGCCTCGGCGACCTCGCGCTGGGCCTCGATGCCCTTGAGCCGGATCTCCTTCTCGGTTTCCAACCGCAGACGGTATTCCTCGTGGCCGCGGGTGGCGTCGTCCATCGCGGCGAGCGCGCCCGCCTTGTCCGCGAGGCCTTCCGCCTCGCCCTTGAGCTTCTCCTTGATCGCCTCGGCCTCGACGAGCGCCTTCTCCCTGGCGACCGCGGCCGCCGCCTCGGCCTGGGCGCCCTCGGCGAGCCGGATCTTGGCCCTGGTGTCGAGTTCGGCCGTCTGCTGGCGGGCCTCGGCGAGCACCAGTTCCTCGCGCGCCTTGTGCTTGGCCGACGTCTCGGCGGCCTCGGCCGCCTTGATGTCCTTGACCAGGCTCTCCTGGGCCTGCGCCTCGGCGCCGATCACCAGTGCCTGGCGCTTGCGCTCGGCCTCCTCGACCATGCGCAGCCGCTTGATGTTCTCCTCCTGCTCGGCGACGGTCTTGTCCACCGCGATGCGCTCCCGCACGACCTCGGCGACCGCGCGCTTCTCGCCCTCGACCTCCTTGGTCGCGGCGATCCGCGACAGCTCGGTCTCCCGCTCGCGGGCGATGACCTCCAGCATGCGGTCCTTCTCGATCCGCTCGGTCTCGATGGCGATGACCCGCTCGCGGTTCTTCTGCGCCACCGCGATCTCCCGCTGCTGGTTCTCGGTCTGGATGCCGAGCGCCTCCTCGGTGCGGATGTGCGCGGTGTTGGCCCTGAGCCGTTCCTCGGACTGCACCTTCTGCGTCTCGGCCTCCTCGCGCGCCCGCATGGTCTCGACCTCGCGGCGCTGCTTGGTCTCGGCGTCGGCCTGGCGGCGTTCGAGTTCGAGGATGGCCTCCCGCGCGTCGACGTTCTGGCGGGTGATCTCCTTCTCCTCGTTGCGCTGGTACTCGTTCGTGCGGATGTGCTCGATCGCGGTCAGCTCGGTGATCTTGCGGATACCCTGGGCGTCCAGGATGTTGGCCGCGTCGAGCTGCGTCATCGGCGTCTGTTCGAGGTAGTCGATCGCCGCGTCCTCAAGGCTGTAGCCGTTGAGGTCGGTGCCGATGACCCGGATGATCTGGTCCCGGAAGACGTCGCGCTGGGTGTAGAGGTCGACGAAGTCGAGCTGCTTGCCGACCGTCTTGAGCGCCTCGGAGAACTTGGCGTTGAACAGGATCTGCAGGGTCTGCTCGTCGCTGGCCCGCTCGGTGCCGATCGCCTGGGCGACCTTGATGACGTCCTCGACCGTCTTGTTGACCCGCACGAAGAACGTGATCCTGATGTCGGCGCGGATGTTGTCCTTGCAGATCAGCCCGTCCTTGCCCGCCCGGTTGATCTCGATGGTCTTCACCGAGATGTCCATCGTCTCGGACTTGTGCAGCACCGGCAGCACGACCGCGCCGGTGAAGGTCACATCGACCTTCTTGACCTTCGAGATGATCAGCGCCTTGCCCTGCTCGACCTTGCGGAAGAGTCTGCTGACCATGAACAACAGAATGATGAAGACCAGCAGGATCACGGCGACCGAGATGCCGAAACCGGTGGAGATGACGTCCATGGGCTAAGTCCTCTGTGGATCAGGCGGTTGGGGAGTCCGGGGTCGGCAGGGCGGTGTCCATCGGAGATATCCAGAAGAACTCGCCAACCGGGTCGTAGTCGTAGATCACGGCGGTGCCGCCCGCGCGCAGCGGGTCGTCGCCTGCCTTGCGAACCTGCACTATGGCCGAGGAACCGTCGGCGGCGGTGACCTCGGCCTGGCCGAAGGTCAGATCGACGCTGCCGGTGCGCACCACACACGGCAGGCCGACGAAATCGTTGCGGGAGGCCACATTCGCCTCGGGAAAGAGCCTGCGAAGCGGCAGCACGACGATCCGGGTGACCAGCAGTGCCGCCACGAGCGCGGCGAGCAGTGCGGCGATGGACAGCACCAGGGTTATCGGCGGCGACAGCGCGGCGTCCTGGATGAACACAGTGGCGACCAGGCTGAGGAACCACGCGACGACGATCATCAGCGACAGCGCGATGCTCAGCGGCACCGTGCCGAAGCCGAGCCCGTCGGCGAAGCCGTCACCGGAGTCCACTGAGTCCGCGTCGAACGCGCCCGCCAGGACCAACAGCCAGAAGACGATGACCACGACGAGCAGGAAAGTGAACAATACGACGGGGAAGCGCAACACCGTGTCGACGAACGCGCCCATCTACCACCCCTCGCCCCGGTCCGCGAGCAGGACGATACCCGGCGCGGACCACGGTCCGTGGCGTTATCGCGGAATTCGATCCAGTGCTGTGACACGGATTCCGGCCCGAGGGTCCCTCAGTCCTCGAGCGCGCGTTCCAGCGCGTCGAGCAGCGGCGCGACCCGGTACGGGATCTGTTCGGTCATCGCCACGGCCGTGGTGCTGCGGATGACACCTCGGCAGGCGAGCACCGCGTTGATCACCTCGTGCAGGTGTCGGGTGTTGCGCGCGGCGACCCGGACGAGCAGGTCGCCGTCCCCCGCGATGCCGTGCGCCTCCAACACGAACGGCACCGCCACGAGGTCGTCGATCGCCGAGGCCAGCCTGCCCTGGGCGACCTGCACGGTGAGGAAGGCGGTGACCTCCACGTCCAGCTCGGTGTAGTCGACCGCGCGACCGCGTTGGCCGACCACGCCCTGCCGCTCCAGCCGGGTCACCCGCGCGTGCGCGGTGTTGCGCGCGATGCCGAGGCGTTCGGCCAACTCGGTGATGCCGATGCGTGGACTCGCCACCAGTTCGCGGATAACCCGCAGGTCGAGCCGGTTGACCGTGGCCATGCTGCGCAACCTTTCCTGTCGCGACCGGGAAATTTTGAGCGTTTTGCGCAAAACCATAACCCAGCTCTTGCACAGCGCTCACTCGGAGACGTTTCCTACGCCACAGCGCGCAGAATGAAAGAGAGTGTGACGGCGATGACGATCCTTCTGGATGGGTACCGTCCGGCTGAGGTTGTCGGCCGCACCGACGGCCTCGGCGCCATGACCGGCGTGCAGGCGCTCGGCAAGCTCCTGCTCGACCAGCACCGTGCCGACCAGGCGCGCGGGTGGCGCACCGCCGGGCTCGTCTCCGGATACCGGGGCTCGCCGCTGGCCGGTCTCGACCTGGTCCTCGACCGCAACGCCAAGCTGCTCACCGAGCACGACATCACGTTCATCCCCGGGGTCAACGAGGAGCTGGGCGCGACCGTCGTCTACGGCTCGCAACTCGCCCCGCAGCTCGACGGTTCGCGCTTCGACGGCGTCTTCGGACTCTGGTACGGCAAAGCGCCCGGCGTCGACCGCTCGGTGGACGCGTTCAAACACGGCACCTGGATGGGCACGACCGAGCGCGGCGGCGTGCTGGTCGTCGCGGGGGACGACCCGGCGAGCAAGTCGTCGTCGTTGCCGTCGAACTCGACCATGGCACTGGCCGAGTCGTACATGCCCGTGCTCGCCCCGGTCGACGTCGCCGACGTGCTGCGGCTGGGCCGGTTCGGCTTCGAGATGTCCCGATTCTCCGGCGCGTGGACCGGGTTCACCTTCGTCACCAACCTCGGCGACGCCTACGAGGTCGTCGACCTGGGCGCGACACCCGAGATCGTCATCCCGGAGTTCGGCTGGAACGGTCGCCGGTGGCGGCCGACCCGCAACCCCGGCGTCGACATTCCGAAGGCGCTGGCCATGGAGCACGAGGTGCTCGACGGCAGGCTCGCCGCCGCGGTCGCGTTCGGCGCGGCCAACGGCATCAACCGGATCGAGGGCGCGGTCGCCGACGCCCGCATCGGGCTGATCGCCTCCGGCCACAACTACGCCTGCCTGCGCGACGCGCTGGCACGCATGGGCCTCGACGAGGACGTGCTCACCCGTCGGGGGGTGCGCGTCCTGCGGCTCGGCATGGTGCACCCGCTGGACCGCGAGTCGCTGTTCCGGTTCGCCGACGGCCTCGACGAACTGGTCGTCATCGAGGACAAGCGGGCGTTCATCGAGACGCTGGTGAAGGAAGCGCTCTTCGATCGAGCCGTCCGGCCGAGGGTGTACGGCAAGCAGGACGCGCAAGGCAAGACCCTGATCCCCGTGCACGGCGCGCTGGAAGCCGACCGGCTGGTCGTCGCGCTCGGGCCGTTCCTCGCCGACCGCATCGGCCGCGAGCACGTCGACCTGCGGCACCCCGCGCTCAAGCCCAGGCTGCCGTCGCTGACGCTGACCCCGGTGAACCGCACACCGTTCTTCTGTTCGGGCTGCCCGCACAACCGGTCCACCGAACTGCCGGACGGGTCGATCGCGGGCGCGGGCATCGGCTGCCACGCGATGACCACGTTCATGGACCGCAGCGTCGGCTTCACCCAGATGGGCGGCGAAGGCGTCAGCTTCGTCGGCGCGGCGCCGTTCACCGACACCCCGCACTACTTCCAGAACCTCGGCGACGGCACGTTCTTCCACTCCGGCAGCCTCGCCATCCGCCAGGCCGTCGCGGCGGGCACCAACATCACCTTCAAGTTGCTGCACAACGCGGCCGTGGCGATGACCGGCGGCCAACACGCCGACGGGTCGGTCGACCCGATCGCGATCACCGAGATGCTGCGCGCCGAGGGCGTCGCGCGGACCGTGGTGGTGACCGACGATCCCGGCAAGTACCCGCGCGGCACCAGGTGGGCGCGCGGCGTGGTCGTCCGGCACCGCGACGACCTCGACACCGTGCAGCGGGAACTGCGCGAAACCCCCGGTGTGACAGTGATCCTGTACGACCAGGAGTGCGCCGCGGAGAAGCGCCGCAAGCGCAAACGCGGCCTCGCGCCCGACCCGGCGAAGCGGGTGCACATCAACGAGTCGGTGTGCGAGGGCTGCGGCGACTGCGGCCGCAAGTCCAACTGCCTCAGCGTCGAACCGACCGACACCGAGTTCGGCCGCAAAACCCAGATCGACCAGTCCTCGTGCAACAAGGACTACTCCTGCCTGCTCGGCGACTGCCCGTCGTTCCTGACGGTCATCCCCGGCACGACCGCGAAGAAGATCGACCGCGCCGAACTGCCCGGCGACCTGCCCGACCCCGCGCTCCTGCCCGCATCGGCGAACCTGGTGATGGTCGGCATCGGCGGCACCGGCGTGGTCACGGTCAACCAGGTCCTCGCCACGGCCGCGCTGATCAGCGGCCTCGACGCGCGGGCACTCGACCAGACCGGCCTGAGCCAGAAGGCGGGCGCCGTCGTGTCCCACCTGCGGATCACCCCGACACCGACCGGTGTGCCCGGCCTCGTCCCGGCGGGCACGGCCACCGGCTACCTGGTGTTCGACGCCCTCGCGGCGACCACCGAGGTCAACCTATCGCGCTGCGCGGCGGACCGCACGGGGGCCGTGGTGTCCACATCGGAGGTTCCGACCGGCCGCATGGTCATCGACCCGTCCGTCGGCTACCCGGGCGATCTGATCGGAAAGATCAGCGCCCGGACAGCGTCAGTGCACGCCTTCGACGGCCTCGACCTCGCCGACCGACTCTTCGGCGGCTCGGCCGCGGCGAACTTCCTCATCGTCGGCGCGGCATACCAAACCGGACTGCTGCCGCTCACGGCCGAGGCGATCGAACGCGCCATCGAACTGAACGGCGTCGGCGTGGCCACCACGATCCAGGCGTTCCGCGCCGGGCGTAAGACAGTGCTTGACCCGACCTGGCTGGCCGGTCCCAACCCGGTCGCGGCGCCCGCCCCGGTGTCCGTCGAAGGGCAGTCGCTGGTGACCGACTACAGCGGCGAACTGCGGCGCCTCTTGGAGATCCGCGTACCCGAACTGGTGTCGTACCAGAACCTGGCCTACGCCAAGCGGTACCTCGCTGTCGTGTCCAGTGTGGACAAAGCGGAACGCGCAGCGGGAACACCGGGCACGTTCACCGAGGCCGTGGCCCGAAACCTGTTCAAACTGATGGCCTACAAAGACGAGTACGAAGTGGCCCGCCTGCACCTCGACCCCGCACTCCAAGCCGAAGTTGACGCCAAGTTCGGCGCAGGCACCACGATCGGCTACCAGCTCCACCCGCCGGTCCTGCGCGCCATGGGCGTGAACCGCAAGATCACCTTCAAGCGCACCGCCCGCCCGATGTTCAAGGCCCTGCGCGCCCTGCGTCGGCTGCGCGGCACGGCGTTCGACCCGTTCGGTCGCGCCCACCTGCGCAAAGTCGAACGAGAGCTGATCACCGAGTACGTGCGGATCGTCGAGGACACGACTGCCCGGCTGTCCCCTGCCACCTACGCGGTGGCCGTCGAACTGGCGAACACACCGGACACGATCCGGGGATACGAGGAGATCAAACTGGAGTCGGTGACCCGCTTCCGCGCCCAGGTCGCCGCGCTGCGATCACGCGAGTCGGTAGCCGCCTGACGCGTGCTTCTCGCCGCTCAGGCCGATGCGGCGCGGCGGGCCTCGTCGCAGACTTCCTGCCAGATGGGGATGAGTTCCTGCATGGCGTGGACGTTGAAGTTCATGTCGTCCTGGGTTTCGCCGTCGCGTCGATAGGTGAGGTGGCCGTCCCGGAGGCCGAACACGAGCGAGGTCCTTTTGTGGCCGTACGCGGTGAGGGGTGACACGGACCGCTCGATGTCGGTGTGTTGTCCGCGTCGCAGGTAGCGGTCGAAGAACTTCCAGACGTCGAGGAGCTGGCGGGCCTGGCGGGGGGTGAAGACGACCGCGGGGAGGTCGCTTTCCGCGAGCCAGGAGAAGACCTGACCACCATCGCAGATCTTCCACCAGAGGTGGACGTCAGCTCCGTTCGTCGCGGGGATGACGTAGCACTCCGCGTCCTTGAGTTCGCAGCCTGCCGTGCACGCCGGATCAATCGCTGGCATTGCCCATCTCCCGTGGCCGAGCGTGTCAAGTCCTTGAGCCTGTATACCCCCGAAAGTCGCATGGAGCTACTGTCGAATACGTCACGACCTGCGACGATGCGTAACGGCGCCCGGCTAGTCGGCGAGACGCGGCAGGGTCAGACGGCGGCGGACTTCGGCGGCGAGGTCTTCGTCCGAGACCTCCGACAGGTCGACTGACACCGTTCTGCGCCCACTCGCACCCGGATCGGGGTTGGTGATGCCGATCATCGCGAGCGCTTCGGTGACATCGAGCCCCAGCGCCCGCGCGACGCTCTGCACCGTCTTCTTGCTCGTGCCCACCGCGTGTCTCTCTCCCGCGACCACGGTGTAGCCGCGCTCCAGTTGGCCGATCTTCGTGTGGCTGACCCCCGAGCGCTTCGCCAGCTCGACCTGCGACCAGCCCGCTCGGGTTCGAGCATCGAGCAGGACGGCCCCCAAGGGCCAGTCCCGCAGTGCGCCGTCGTCATCACTCATGATCCATAGTATCGCGATAATCGCGTAAATGTTTCAAGCACTTAGGCCAGGTTGCGACCATTTGCGCAGGTCAGCTTGCCAAGATCAGCGTGGGTTGGATACTGGAATTGCTTGAAAGTTGCGCAAATGTATGTCTACAGTTGCAGACATGGCCATGAACCCACCCGACAACGGCAAGCGGACGGCCGCCTGGATGATCGCGTGTCTGCCCCCAGATCGAGGGCACCCGACCATCCGGCGGGAGAGGTGACCACAGTGGACCTCTCCGCGTTCGGCATCACCGGCACGTTGGTGCTCGTCATCGCCTACCTGCTCGCCTCGAACCACCGCGACCGCGGCGGCCACGGCCGCGCTCTCGCCCTCCGCGACGCCCAACACGCGGGCGTACTCACCGCCGCGCGCACCGCTCATGCCGAAGACCTGACAGGCATGCGTGCGCGCCTGTCCGCACTGGAAACCCGACTCGGGGAGCTGGAACTCGAACTCGACGGCGAACGCGACCGCCGCCGCGCCGCCGAAGACGCCGCCGCCTGGGCACGCCGCCGCGCCTGACCCGGCGCATCCCCAACCCATGATGAGGACCGGGACTGGGGCCACACTGACCAGCACAGACAGAGTTCACGCACTACGAACATTGGTGGGCCGCCAGGGGCTCGAACCCTGGACCCAGGGATTAAAAGTCCCTTGCTCTACCAACTGAGCTAGCGGCCCGGACGCAGTCTAGTGGATACCGTCTCGGCCAGTCTCGAGAGATATGGCGGAGGGCTGTCAGCCTGTGCGAAGCACCTGCGGATCAGCCGAGGTGCCTACGCGGACTCGAACCGACGGGGCTGCTTCACGACCCGGCCGGACCGGGATCGGTTTCCGGCAACGTCGCGTCGGCGAACCTCGCCGGGCCGTCCGGCCGCGGCGGCAGCGGCAGGCCGTGGTCTTCGCCGACGTCGAGGAGAACGCCGATCCCCGGGGGCAGTTGCGCGAGCAGGTCAGCCCCGGACGTGCTCAGCCACGGTGTGTCCTGGTCGAGTGCGGCGAGCCGCTCGGGTGTGGAGAACGCCAGCACCCACTGGCCCTTGCCCGGAAGCATCGACACCATCACGCCGGGACGTTCACCCGAGGTCCGGCGGGCGTACAGGACGGCGGTGGCGAACGCGGCGTCGAACTCGGCCGGTGGCCGCCGTCCGGCCCGCACGTCCTGGGCGACGCGGACGACTTCCGGCTCGGTCATTGCCCCAACATAGGTCAACCGCACTTCTTCGACAGGTCGACGGCCGGACGCCGCGCTGGGCTTGGCGCGGTGTTCTCGGCCATCATGTACGACTGTGGAGTCCACCCGTGTGGATCGCTGGCTCTGGGCGGGCCGGCTGACCAAGACCAGACCGGATGCCGCGGCGGCCTGTCGCGGCGGACATGTGCGGGTCAACGACCATCCGGCCAAGCCCGCGACGACCGTGTCACCCGGGGACAGGCTGCGCGTTCGCCTCGGCGAGACGACTCGGATCATCGAGGTGGTGCGGGTGATCCAGAAGCGGGTCGGGGCGACGGATGCCGGGGCCTGTTTCATCGATCGGACGCCCGTCCAGCCGCCGGAGGCATCCGTGCCGGTCGCCCGCCGCGATCGTGGCGCGGGCCGACCCACCAAGCGGGAACGTCGGGTTCTCGACAAGTTCCGCACGGGTGAGGCCTGATTCGACTGATCGCGGACAACTGGTCGCGGGCGCGGGTTTCTGGAAGACGCTAGCCGCGATTCCCGGCGCCATCGGGAGCGTGACGCGGTTGGCATGGCGCAAGGGGCCTTGACACCGAGGATGCGGCAGGCCGCGCAAGACGACCTCAACGTCGCCGTCGCCGGGGTGGACCTGGCCGCGTTCGACGACGCCGACTTCCGGGAGTTGATCCTGCAGTGCAGCAGACACGGGGTTCGATCGCTGGAGACGTCGACACGGTTGGTGTCGGACATGGCGGCGTCGCTGATCTCGATGGTCGCGGCCATGGTGACCGCGGGGTGGCTGGCGCCAGTCCTGACCCTCGCCGCAGGCGCCGACGCGTGGGCGGCGATGCGGGTGGCCAAGCGCATCAATCTGCGAATCCGACGCGGTGAGGTGATCGTCCTTGTCGGGCAGAACGGGTCCGGCAAGACGACGCTCGGCAAGCTGATCACCGGTCTCTACCAGCCCACCGACGGCACTGTCACCTGGGACGGCGTCGACATCGCCCTCGCCGACCCGCGCCGCCTGCATACCGCCGTGTCGGTCATCTCGCAGGAACCCGCCCGGTCGCCGATGACAGCGGGCCGCAACATCCGCGTCGGACGGCTCGACAGTGACGACCCGGAACGCTGGCGGGCAGTGGCAGCGAATCAGCGTCGCCAGGGGCATCTACCGGGACGCCGCGGTGCTGGTGGCCGACGAACCGACAGCGGCTCTGGACGCGAAAGCTAAAGCGACGGTGTTCGCCGGTCTACGGCACGCCACTCGCTCATCGCACGGCGACGGCAAGAACCGCACCACAATCCTAATCACCCACCGCTTAGCCAACATCCGTTACGCCGATCGGATCATCGTGCTGAACCAAGGACGGTTGGCCGAACAGGGAACCCGTCCCGAGCTGATCGCCTTGAACGGGATTTACCGGGAGCTCTACGACATCCAGGCATCCGCCTATCGGGACGATCCACAGGCCGCCGCCGGTTAATGATCGATCGGTTCTACGAGGCGTGTTGACTCGCCATACAGCGCACAGTTCTCAGAACGGGACGGCATCCCACTAGCCGTACGGTACAAACATCGCCATGCCGCAAGCCCAGGCGGATCTGCCCCACTCCACCGAAAGCGGCATCGACGAGGTCACCGACGCCGTGTTGACCGCGTCCCGGCTGTTGGTCGCGGTGTCCGCGCGTTCGATCGCCGATGTCGACGAAACGATCACGCTGTCCCAGTTCCGGCTGCTGGTGATCCTGCACTCGCGCGGCACGCAGAAGCTGACGGCGCTGGCCGCCATCCTCGGCGTCAACCCGTCCACCGCGACGCGTTCGGTCGATCGACTCGTCACCTCGGGCAAAGTCGACCGGCAGATCAATCCGCGCTCACGGCGCGAGACCCAGATCAGCCTTACGGTTGCGGGCACCTGGCTGGTCAGCGAGGTCACCTCGCGCAGGCGGCACGAGATCACCCGGATCGTCGCGGCCATGCCGCCCGCGGGCAGGCACGGGTTGGTCGACGCGCTCACCGCGTTCGCGGACGCGGGCGGCGAACCACCCGCGTCCATCTCGCCCTACGACGCGGGCGACACCGACTGGGCCTGACGAATGGCGTCGAGCAGAGCCGTGGCGCATTCGGGACGACAAATCAGCAAGTCGGGCAGATACGGGTGCGGCTGGTTGTAGAGAAGCGGCGACCCGTCGACGCGGGAACAGTGCAGCCCGGCGGCGAGCGCGACCCCCACCGGCGCCGCCGAGTCCCACTCCCACTGGCCCCCGGCGTGCAGGTATCCGTCGGCCTCGCCGCGCAGGACCGCCATCGCCTTGGCCCCGGCCGACCCCATCGTGGCCAACTCGGCACCAACCGCGACCGCGACAGCCGCCGCGTTCTCCGGCGGCCTGCTCGCACTCACCAACAACGTCGCCGGGCCACGCGGCGCCAACCGCGCGTCGGCCGAGCCGTAAACCACATCGAGCGACGGTTGGGCCACGGCTGCGGCCGTGATGCCCGCGTCCCGCTCCCACAGCGCGACGTGCACCGCCCAGTCCGGCCGGTCGCCCAACCCGAACTCCCGGGTGCCGTCGAGCGGGTCGATGATCCACACCCGGTCGGCGTCGAGCCTGCCGGAATCATCAGCGGATTCCTCGGACAAGACGGCGTCACCGGGACGCTCAGCGGCGAGGCGGTCGAGCAAATAGACGTTCGCCTCCGCGTCACCGGCCTTGCCTAGCGCTT
>JALZNB010000445.1 GCA_030857905.1 Actinomycetota bacterium | reverse complement strand
ACCCGGCGAGCTACAGGGCCGCGTGGCGCTCGTCACCGGCGGCGCGGGCGGCATCGGCCGCGCCTGCGTGCGAACGCTCGCGGCGGCGGGCGCCAAAGTGCACGTCGTCGACCGCGACCGGGCCGGGGCCGAAGCGGTGGCCGCCGAGGTCGGCGGCTGGGCGCACACCGTCGACCTGGCCGACCCCGAGGCGATCGAGACCCTGCCGACCGAGGTCGACGTCCTGGTGAACAACGCCGGGTTGCAGCACGTCGCCGCGCTGCACGAATTTCCCCCGGAGCGGTTCGCGCTGATCCAGCAGGTGATGGTGACCGCGCCGTTCCTGTTGATCCGCCGCACCCTGCCGCACATGTACGCGCACGGCTGGGGGCGAATCGTCAACATCTCCAGCGTGCACGGTCTGCGGGCCAGCGCGTTCAAAGCCGCCTACGTCACGGCCAAACACGCGCTGGAGGGGCTCTCGAAGGTCACCGCCGTCGAGGGGGCGCCGCATGGTGTGACCAGCAACTGCGTCAACCCGGGGTACGTGCGCACCCCCCTGGTGCAGAACCAGATCGACGCTCAGGCCCGCGAACACGGAATCGCGGCGAGCGAGGTCGTCGAACGGGTGATGCTCGACCGGGCGCCGATGAAGCGGCTCCTGGAGACCGAGGACGTCGCCGAACTCGTGCTGTGGCTGTGCGGAAAGCACGCGGGCTACCTGACCGGGGCTTCCGTCCCGGTCGACGGTGGCTGGACAGCCAACTGATCCCCTCCCTGTTCAACGAGATGCGGTGACTGCATTGCCCAGAGACACAGCTCCATCCACCAAACCGACCGCCAAGCCCAAGTCGTTCATCCGAATCGTCGGGGCGAGCCTGATCGGCACGACGATCGAGTGGTACGACTTCTTCCTCTACACCTCAGCCGCCGCACTGGTGTTCAACAAGCTGTTCTTCCCCAACGCCGACCCGCTCACCGGGACCCTCCTCGCGTTCCTGACCTACGCGATCGGCTTCCTCGCCCGCCCGATCGGCGGACTGGTGTTCGGTCACTTCGGCGACAAGATCGGCCGCAAGAAGTTACTCGTGCTGAGCCTGCTGCTGATGGGCGGCGCGACCTTCGCCATGGGTCTGCTGCCCACCTACGCGGCGATCGGCGTGGCCGCGCCGATCCTGCTCACGCTGCTGCGTCTGGTGCAGGGCTTCGCCCTCGGCGGCGAGTGGGGCGGTGCCGTGCTGATCGTCTCCGAGCACGGCGACGACAAGCGGCGCGGGTTCTGGGCGTCGTGGCCGCAGTGTGGCGCTCCCGGCGGCAACCTGCTGGCCACCGCGGTGCTCGCGATCCTGGCCGCGGTGCAAACCGATGAGGCGTTCCTCTCCTACGGCTGGCGCATCCCGTTCCTGATCTCCGGTGTGCTGGTGGTCATCGGCCTGTGGATCAGGCTCACCGTCACCGAGTCGCCGGTCTTCCTCGCCGCGCAGGCGAAGGCCGACAAGCGCGAGGGCAAGCAGCACGTCCCGGTGGTCGAGGTGTTCCGCGACAGCTGGCGGCAGGTGCTGATCACCATCGGCGCCCGGATGGCCGAGAACGTCTCGTACTACGTGATCACCGCGTTCATCCTGGTCTACGTGACCACCGGCCTCGGGTTGGCGAAGGGTGTCGGCCTGAACGCCGTGCTGATCGGCTCGGCCGTGCACTTCATCTCGCTCCCGTTGTGGGGCGCGTTGTCCGACCGGATCGGCCGCAGGCCGGTGTACCTGTTCGGCGCGGTGGGCATGGCCCTGTGGAGCTTCGCGTTCTTCGCGATGCTCGACAGCAAATCAGCGGGCGTGATCATCCTGGCCACCACGATCGGCTTGGTGCTGCACGGCGCGATGTACGGCCCACAGGCCGCGTTCTTCTCCGAGCAGTACAAGACCAGGGTTCGCTACACCGGCCTGTCCGTGGGCAGCCAGTTGTCCTCGATCGCGGCGGGCGCGGTGGCCCCGCTGATCGCGGTGGCGCTCTACAAGGCCTACGACAGCACGATCCCGGTGTCGTTGTACGTCGTCTCGATGTGCGTGATCACCACGATCGCGGTGTTGGCGGCACGCGAGACCAAGGGTGAGTCGCTAGGCGACCGGATCACCGATGTCGAGCTCCCGTCCACCCCCGTCTCGGCGGACTCCGCCAAGACCACGCGCTGAGGCCACCCCCAGTGAACCCGTCCCGGGGCCGCTTCCTCCCCCAGATCAAGCGGCCCCGGGGCAACCAACTCTGTGCGCTGGACCACACACGATGCGACCATGAGCCCCGTGAAGGCAGATGACGCCGTGCGCAAGCTGCTTGACCTGCTCGCCAGAGGAGCGAGCACCGAGCAGTTGGCGCATGTCGCGGTCGCCGCGCGAGCATCCGGCCTGTCCGGGGACGACCTCGTCCGGCTGGACCAGGCGACCAAGGACGCGCTGCGCATCCGACACACTCTCGCCGAACACCGCAGACGCGAAGCCGAGCTGACGGCGCTTTTCGACACCGCGAGCGACCTGGCCGGGCTGCGGGACACCGACGCCGTGCTGCGCTCGATCGTGCACCGCGCGCGCACCCTGCTCAGCGTCGACGTCTCCTACCTGACCTTAAACAACGAGGATGCTGGCAAGACCTACATGCGGGTGACCGACGGGTCGGCGTCAGCACTGTTCCAGCAAGTCGGCCTGGGTATGGGCGAAGGGCTGGGCGGCCTGGTCGCGCAGACGGCCCGGCCCTACTCCACCCGCGACTACTTCGCCGACACGCGCTTCCACCACACCCAACAGATCGACACGTCGGTGCGCGACGAAGGACTCATGGCCATCCTCGGCGTGCCGCTGGCGCTGGGCAGCAAAGTCATCGGCGTGCTGTACGCCGCCGACCGCACCACCCGCGATTTCTCGGCGGCCGAGGTCGCGCTGCTGGCGTCGCTGGCCGACCACGCCGCGATCGCGATCGACAACGCGCACCTGCTCGACGAGACCCGCCTCGCGCTGACCGACCTGAACAACGCCAACGACGTGATCAGCGCGCACAACGCGACCATGCGCCGCGCGGAGGACGCCCACGACAAGCTGATGGACCTGGTGCTGCGGGGCGGCGATGTGCCGGAGGTGGCCGCGGCCGTCGCGGAGGTGCTGCATGGCGGCATCGCCGTGCATGACGCGAAGGGCACCGAACTGGCCAGGGTCAACGCCGGTTCGGCGTTACCGCCGGAGAAAGCCGTGGCCGCGTCTCGATCATCCGGCCGCGCGGTGTCCACTCAGGACGTCTGGATATGCGCGGTGCGAGCCGGGCAAGAGCTGCTCGGCAGCCTGCTGCTGACCGGCCGCGCCACCCTCGGCGACGCCGACCGGCGACTGTTCGAGCGCGCGGGCGTGGTCACCGCGCTGCTGCTGATGTTGCGGCGGTCGGTCACCCAAGCCGAGGACGAGGTCCGCGGCGAGCTGCTGACCGACCTGCTCACCGCCCCGGACCGCAACCCCGCGGCGCTCATCGCCCGCGGTCACCGCATCGGGGTGGACCTGGCCGAACC
>JALZNB010000443.1 GCA_030857905.1 Actinomycetota bacterium | reverse complement strand
AGCAAGATTCAGTTTCCGCCGCGTTGCGTAATGCCGGTGAACGAGCTGCGGGCGATTGTTCTTGAGTTCGTCAGCGCGGACAGCCGGCCCGCGTCTGTCGAGTGGCTCCCTGTGAACGACCTGCGCTGGGAACTTGACGACGGTGGAGACATCGCCACCTAGATGACAGACCCCGTCGCCAGGGTTCGGGTTCGAGAACCGGACCGGGAGTCCGCTCTCAGGGCCCCCTACCTCGGGGAACGCCTTCGTCTCCTGCGTTCGATAGGGATATCTTAGGCGCGTGACCGAACCGGCTGGACCGATCAATCCGCGCGATCTTCGCGTGTCCGACGCCGAGCGTGAGCACGTGGTGGAGGTGCTGCAGAAGGCGATCGGGCACGGCATGTTGAGTCTCGACGAGTTCAGCGCGCGTACTGATATCGCGTTGGCGGCGCGGACTCGGGGGGAGTTGAACACGGTGTTGGTCGACTTGGCCGGGGTGGTGCACCGCGATTCCGGTGAGTTGACGCCGAGTGCGCCCGTCGAGTTCCGGTCGACGATGTCGGCGATGAAGAAGGACGGGCCTTGGGTGGTGCCCCGGCACATCGTCGTCCGCAACCGGATGGGTTCGACGGAGCTCGACTTCACCGACGCCGTGATCGAGCATCAGCGGATCACCGTCGAGGTCGATGTGGCGGGCGGCTCGGTTGAGTTGTTGGTGCCGGAGCATGCGTCGGTCGAGGCTGGGGACGTCGAGGTGACGGCGGGCAGTGTCACCGACAAGGTGGGTGGCAGTCGGCCGGGGCGGCCGCATTTCGTGATCTCCGGGACGGTGCGTGCCGGGTCGCTCACGGTTCGGCGGCCCACGTATGTGCGGGTTGGGCCGTTGACGATCCGCAGGCCGTGGAAGGTGAGTTGGGACAGCTAGACTGTGAAGGTCTGCTAACCGAGACGTGCAAAAAGTCCCGATTGACTGCACAGCGGCCGTGGACCACACTCCGCGCGGAAGGCAGGCACCCGCCGCCGTATCGGAGGAACGCGTGAAGGCATTGGTCAAAACCGCACCGGGACCGGGTCTCGACCTGGTCGACGTGCCCGAGCCGACCCCGGGGCCCGGAGACGTCCTGTTGCGCGTGCTGCGCACCGGCATCTGCGGCACCGACCTGCACATCGACTCCTGGGACGACTGGGCGGCCAGAACGATCACGTCTCCGCTGACCCTCGGCCACGAGTTCGTCGGCGAGGTCGTGGAGGTGGGTGCGGCCGTCACCAAGGTCACCGTCGGTGATCTGGTCAGCGGCGAGGGCCACCTGGTCTGCGGTCGCTGCCGCAACTGTCGGGCCGGGCGCCGCCACCTGTGCGCGAACACGATCGGCCTCGGTGTGCACACCGATGGGGCGTTCGCCGAGTACGCGGTGCTGCCCGAGCAGAACGCGTGGGTGCACAGCCACCCGATCGACCTCGACGTCGCCGCGATCTTCGACCCGTTCGGCAACGCCGTGCACACCGCGTTGTCCTTCCCGGTACTCGGTGAGGACGTGCTGATCACCGGCGCGGGCCCGATCGGTCTGATGGCCGCCGCGGTCGCCAACCACGCGGGCGCGCGGCACGTCGTGATCACCGATGTGAGCGAGGCACGGCTGGAACTGGCCCGCAAGATGGGCGTGCACGTGGCGTTGAACGTGAGCGAGACGCCGATCTCCGAGGTCTACGCCGAACTCGACATGACCGAGGGTTTCGACATCGGCATGGAGATGTCCGGTCAGCCCTCCGCGCTGCGCGAGATGATCGCCAACATGACCCACGGCGGCAAGATCGCCATGCTCGGTCTGCCCGCCCAGGAGATCTCGATCGATTTCAGCGCGATCGTGCTCAAGATGATCACCCTCAAGGGCATCTACGGCCGGGAGATGTTCGAGACCTGGTACGCGATGTCCGTTCTGCTCCAGGGTGGGCTGGACCTGGCGCCGGTGATCACCCACCGGTTCCACCACACCGAACACGAGACCGCGTTCGCCACCGCTCGCGGTGGCAACTGCGGCAAGGTCATCATGGATTGGGAGAACTGATGTTCGGCGCGATGCGCGAGGATCTGCGGGCCGGTCTGGACGAGATCAGGAAAGCCGGTCTCTACAAGTCCGAGCGGGTGATCACCTCACCGCAACAGGCCAACGTGCGGGTCGGGGGCGATGAGACCGTCCTCAACTTCTGTGCCAACAACTATCTCGGTCTGGCCGACCATCCCGCGCTGATCGCCGCGGCCAAGGCCGGGTTGGACGACTGGGGCTTCGGCATGGCCTCGGTTCGGTTCATCTGCGGGACGCAGGCGCCGCACAAGAAACTTGAGGAGCGGCTCTCTCGGTTCCTCGGCACCGAGGACACGATCCTCTACAGCTCCTGCTTCGACGCCAACGGCGGCCTGTTCGAGACGCTGCTGACCGATCAGGACGTGGTGATCTCCGACGAGCTGAACCACGCGTCGATCATCGACGGCATCCGGCTGTGCAAGGCGGGTCGCGCCCGCTACCGCAACCGCGACATGGCCGACCTCGAAGCCAAGCTCAAGGACGCCGCGGGGGCGCGCTACCGGCTGATCGCCACCGACGGCGTGTTCTCCATGGACGGCTACCTCGCGCCGCTGGACGAGATCTGCGCGCTGGCCGAGAAGTACGACGCCCTGGTCATGGTCGACGACTCGCACGCGGTCGGCTTCATGGGCGCCACCGGTCGCGGGACGCCGGAGCACTTCGGCGTCGGCGACAAGATCGACGTCTACACCGGCACGCTCGGCAAGGCGCTCGGCGGCGCGAGCGGCGGGTACGTCTCGGGCCGCGCGGAGATCGTGGAGATGTTGCGGCAGCGGTCGCGGCCGTACCTGTTCTCCAACTCGCTGGCTCCGTCGATCACCCTCGCCTCACTGGCCGCGCTGGACCTGATCGACTCCTCCGGCGAGCTGCTGACCAGGCTGCGCGACAACAGCGCGTTGTTCCGTTCCCGGATGACCGAGGCCGGTTTCGACCTGCTCGACGGCGAGCACCCGATCATCCCGGTGATGATCGGTGACGCGGCGAAGGCGGGCGAGCTCGCGGATCTGCTGCTGGACCAGGGCGTTTACGTGATCGGCTTCTCCTACCCGGTGGTGCCGCACGGCAAGGCCCGCATCCGCACGCAGATGTCGGCGGCGCACTCGACCGAGGACGTCAACCGCGCGGTGGACGCGTTCATCGCCGCCAGGGACAAGATGGCGTGATCGACATTCGTGGTGTGACTTCGCGGCTACGCCACGGGGCGGGTGGCGGTGATTGATCCGCGCCGGTTGCGGGTGCTTCGCGCGTTGGCCGACCACAGGACGGTCACCGCGGCGGGGAAGGCGCTGCACCTGACGCCGTCGGCGGTGTCTCAGCAGCTTGTCGCGCTGGAGTCCGAGGTCGGCCAGGAGTTGTTGCACCGCAAGGGCCGCCGGGTGTCATTGACGGCGGCGGGTGAGGTGCTGGTCGAGCACGCCAACGCGGTGTTGGCGG
>JALZNB010000434.1 GCA_030857905.1 Actinomycetota bacterium | reverse complement strand
ACGCACCAACGAGAGAACACGGTCCGTGTCCACTGCGCCCAGTTTGTGATCTTCATCTTAGCTGGCCCGGATGGATCATCGTGTACGCCCATTTGGGTCGGTGTGCGCGTTATTTGTTCACCTGCGTGTACGCAATAGCTCCGATTGGGTGGTATTCGTTGGCCACTATCTGGTGTAAACCTGGGGGCCGTTAAGGTCGGGCCGCCACGGTCTCTCCTATCAGGTGAGCACGGTGGTCGCCAGTCGCCCACCGCTGCTTCGCGGTGGGTAAGCGCACGCGTCGTGGCATGTCGCCAGGACGCATGAAGGGGCGGTCGATGACGGAGTCCGGCGACGCGGGGCGGCACGAGCACTGGCCGTACGCGCGTTTCGCTGTCCGCTGGGAGACCGGTTCGCCGACGGTCGCGCACGGCCGGGATGCCTGCGTATCGCTCAGTGTCGATTCCACTGTCGACAGACTCTTCCCCGTGTTCTCCCGTGTGGAGGGTCTCGTCGGGGCGGGCCACCTTCTCGCAGATCGGTCGGGGCGCTAGCCCCTCACCGCCTCCCATCCCTGGAGTAATCGCAGTGAAGTCCCGTTCTCTCGTAAGACTACTGACAGCAGCCACCTGCTTACTGATGGTAACAGGTGTTACATCGGCGTGCTCGTCCGACAGCGCGAAGTCCGGCACCAAGATCACGCTGGGTTTCAGCGCGTGGCCCGGCTGGATTCCCTGGCAGGTGGCACAGGAGCAGGGACTCTTCGCCAAGAACGGCCTCGACGTCGAACTGAAGTACTTCGACAGCTACACCGACAGCCTCAACGCGCTGTCCACCGGCGCGATCGATGCCAACAGTCAGACGCTCAACGACACGCTGGTCTCGATCAGCGGTGGCGCGAAGCAGAAGATCGTCCTGGTCAACGACAACTCCACCGGCAATGACAAGATCATCGCCGCCGAGGGGATCACCAGCGTCGCCGACCTCAAGGGCAAGAAGGTCGCCGTCGAACAGGGCACCGTGGACCACTACCTGCTGCTGCTCGCCCTCGCCGAGGCCAAGCTCACCGAGAAGGACATCGAGCTCGTCCCCCTGCCGACCGACGCCGCCGCCGCCGCGTTCGCCGCGGGCCAGGTCGACGCGGTGGGTGCCTTCGCCCCCTTCACCAGCGTGGCGCTCGAGCGGGGCGGCAGCCGGGCGATCGCGACCTCGGCCGAGTTCCCCGGCGCGATCCCCGACCACCTCGTGTTCACCGCGGACTTCGTGCGCGACCACCCGCAGCAGGTGCAGGCCATGGTGAACACCTGGTTCGAGCTGTTGCGGTGGATCAAGGACAACAAGAGCGCGGCCATCGACATCATGGCCAAGCGTGGCGGGGTCACCGCCGAGGAGTACCGGACCTACGACGCGGGCACCACGATCTTCACTCGCCAGCAGAACACCGACGCGTTCACCCCGGGCACCACTCCGGCGCACCTGAACTACCAGGCGGGCAAGGTTCTCGACTTCATGGTCAACACCGGATTGGTCCAGGAGCGTCCGCCGCTCGACGCGCTGTTCGACGACACGTTCGTGAAGGCGGTCCCCGAGTGAAGACCGCTCCCGACCAGGTGACGGAAGAGACCGTCCCCGCTCCGCGGGCGCGGGAGGGCTGGGCACCGCTGCCCCGGCGTTCTCGCGCCCGGCAGAGCTCCCCCCTGCTCACCATTCGCGCACCGATCTCCCGACGGTGGCGCCTGACGCTGACCGTGCTCTCGCTCGCGGTGCCGTTCCTGGGGTGGGTCGTGTTCGCGGCCACCGGGCTGGTCTCGCCCACGTTCCTGCCGTCGCCGCGCGCGGTGGTGGTCGCGGGCATCGACATGGCCCGGTCCGGCGACCTGCTCACGGACCTGGGCGCGACCACGCGCCGGGTGCTGCTCGGGTTCGGCCTCGCCACCCTGGTGTCGGTGCCGCTCGGGATCGCGATGGGCACCTTCCGCGCGGGGCAGGCGCTGTTCGAGCCGATCATCGGGGTGCTGCGGTACCTGCCGGCGAGCGCGTTCATCCCGCTGCTGATCATCTGGCTCGGCCTCGGCGAACCGTCCAAGATCGCCATCCTGTTCATCGGCACGGTCTTCTTCAACACCCTGATGGTGGCCGACGTCGTGCGCGGGGTGCCGCGTCCGCTGATCGATGTCTCCTACACCCTCGGCGCTCGCCGGGGCGAGGTGCTGCGCAAAGTGATCGTGCCGCATTCGCTGCCGGGGATCATCGATTCGGTGCGGGTCAACGCCGCGGCGGCGTGGAACTTCGTCGTGGTGGCCGAGCTGATCAACTCGACCGAGGGCCTTGGCTATAGAATCGTGCGTTCGCAACGGTTCCTGCAGACCGACAAGATCTTCGCGGTGTTGATCGTCATCGGTGTCGCGGGTGTCACGATCGATATCCTGTTGCGGATGCTGCGCAACAGGACAGGGCGGTGGACCGGGTGAAGCTCGAACTCAGTGGTGTGGCCAAGGACTATCAGGTGCGCGGTCGTACCGTGCGCGCGCTGGACGGCATCGATCTGCGGGTGGCCTCCGGCGATTTCGTCTGCGTCGTCGGCGCCAGCGGGTCCGGGAAGTCGACGTTGTTGTCGCTGGTGGCAGGGCTGATCATGCCGACAGAGGGCTCGATCGTGCTCGACGGCGAGCCGGTGACGGGACCGGGTCCCGATCGCGGCCTGGTGCCCCAGGCGGGAACGCTGTACCCGTGGCGCTCGGTCGAGCGCAATGTCGCGTTCGGACTCGAACTGCTCCCGATGAGCAAGGCGGAGCGCGCGCGCCGGATCGACTGGTACCTTGACGAGACCGCGCTGACGACTTTGCGGCAGTCGCTGCCGCGTCAGCTCTCGGGCGGCCAGCAGCAGCGGGTCGCCATCGCGCGGGCGCTGGCCGGCGAGCCCGAGGTGCTCCTGCTCGACGAGCCGTTCGGCGCACTCGATGTGCAGACCAAAGAGGACATGCAGGTCCTCATCCGGAAAGTGTGGCGTGACACCGGGACCACCGTGCTCATGGTGACCCACGACGTCGACGAGGCGGTGTTCCTCGGCTCGCGGGTCGTCGTGCTCGCCAGTGATCCAGGCCGGATCGCCGACGACATCGTGGTGGACCTGCCCGCCGATCGCGACCTTGAGATCAAGCGGACGCCCGAGTTCCTGGCGTCGCGGGCGGTCATCGAGGACCTGGTCCGGGCGCAGCACCGCGGTCACATCGCCCGCGTGACGACAGGTGAACGATGATCCTCGGCAGACTCGGCATCAGGGGCAAGCTCAACGTCCTGCTCCTGTTGCCGCTCGCGGCGGTGCTGTTGGTGGCGACACCGTTCGTCGCGGGCGAGATCGACAACGCGCGCTCGGCCGGGCGGACCGAGGATCTCGCGGGCCGCACGCGCGACTTCGGTGGCCTGATCTGGGAACTGCAACAGGAGCGCCTGCTCACCGCCGCCTACCTGGCCGAACCCGCCATGGAGAACACGGATCTGGTGCGGCAGCACCGAATCGTGGACAACGCGGCGGCGGGCGCGTTCAACTCACTGGGCGAGAGCGGGTCCGACGAGCTCTCCTCCGCGCTGATCCGCCTCGGCTCGCTGCGCGAACTCCGGCAGAGCGCGCTGCGCCGGGGGACCTCACCGGATGCCGTCGCCCGGACCTACCACGCGGCCATCGGCGCCATCCTCGACGCGCTGCGGCTGGTGCCGCAGCAGACCAGTGACGCCGAAGGCACCAGGCAGCTCACGGTCCTCGATTCCTTGTTGCGGTCCAACGAGGAGAACGAGATGCACGGCATGTCGCTCATCGCGTTCGCGGTCGACCCGACGACCGGACAGGTCATCCTGGACAACGCGACCGCGCAAGCGCGGACGCTGACCGAGCGCTTCGTCCAGCAGGCCGACGTCGACCACGCCGGGCTCGTGGTGGCGGTCGACCAGGGCGAGGTCGCGCGGCGGGTCGCGACCTTGGCCGCCCGTCTGCCCATCGACGGGCCGCTGGAGGCGTTCGTCGCCGATGCCCTGGGCACCGTGCAGGAGCACTCGCGGCAGCGCTGGACCGCGCAGGACGAGGTGACCAGCGAGGTCACCGCCGCGGCCGCGGGCCGAGCGTCGAACGCGCGGTGGCTCGCGTGGTCCATCGGCCTGGGCGCCGCGGCCCTGTTCGCCCTGGTGGCGTTCCTCGCGCTCGCGGTGAGCCGCTCGATCGCCGACCCGCTGCGGCGACTGACCACCGCGGCGACCTCGGTCGCCGACCTCGCCGAGTCCGAACTGGTCCGGGTCGCCGACACCGAGGTCCCGGAGGAGCAGGCCCCCAGGCTGGCCGCCATCGAGGTGGCGACGACCGACGAGATCGGCAAGCTCGCCGCGGCGTTCAACCGGGTGCAGTTCACCGCGTCCATGCTGGTGGAACGCCAGACGCTCACCCGCCACAACGTCAGCCTCATGTTCGCCACGGTCGCGCAGCGCACGCAGAACCTGGTCGGCAGGCAGCTCGCGCTCGTCGACGAGATGGAGCGCGACGAGCAGGACGTGCGACTGCTCGAACGCCTCTACCAACTCGACCACGTCTTCACCCGCCTGCGCCGCAGCGCCGACAACCTGCTCGTCGTCGCGGGCACCCCGGACACCCGCAGGCTCGGTGGGCCGATCAAGCTCGCCACCGCCCTGCGCTCGGCACTGGCCGAGATCGAGGACTACCGGCGGGTGGAGTTCGGGTCGATCGTCGACGCGACCCTCGCCGCCCCGATCGGCGCCGACCTGGTGCTGGTGTTCGCCGAGCTGATGGAGAACGCCACGGCGTTCTCGCCGCCGGATTCCACTGTGGACATCAACACCAGGTTCCTCGCCGACGGCACCTGCCTGATCGACATCGTCGACCACGGAATCGGTCTGCCGCAGGATAAACTCGACGACGAGAACCGCCGTCTCATCGAGCGTGAGCGCCTCGACATCATGCCGACCACCGTGCTCGGCCTGTTCGTGGTCGGGCGCCTGGCCCGTCGGCACGCGATGCGCGTCGAACTGGTCCTGACCGAGGGCGGCGGAATCACCGCACAGGTGGCCATCCCGCCGGAATCGCTGCTCAGCCACCAGCCACAACCCGTGCTCGACACAGTCCTGACCGACGACCGACCGCCACCGCTCGGGCTGATCCCGGAGTTCCAGATCCCGTCCGCCGCGCCCGCCGCGGGCTTCGTCTGGTTCCCGGGCTCCGAGGGCACCGACGGGACCAATGGCACGAATGGCACCGACGACACCGAGGGCACGGCGTGGATACCGGTGGTGCGCGAACCGCGGCGCGCTCTCGCCCAGACCCCGGCTCTCGCCATGACAAGCGACCCACTGGCGGGGCAGGCGGCAGTGCGGAAGACGGCACACACGAGGGCGCCGGTGGCCGCTGCGAAGACCGCCTCCACACCACTCCCGGTGGCAGGGCCGAAGACCGCACCCACACCACCCCCGGTGACGGCGCCGAAGACCGCCCCCACGCCGACCCCGGTGAAGGCCGAGTCAGGCCGAGCAGGACTGCGCCGCCGGGTCGCGGGTGCGCAACTGCCCGGGGCCGGGACCTCGGGGCCATCCGCCGCACCGCCGCCGGTCACTCGAGGCAAGCACGACCCGGACGCGGTGAAAGCCGCCTACGACGAGTTCGACACCGCGTTCGCCTCGGCATCGGCCCCACCGGCCGCCCCGTCCCCGGCCCGCCCGGTGGACGGTTCACGCGGCGGGCTGAGTCGACGCGTTCCCGGCGCGCGACTCGCACCGGGACTCAAGCCACAGTCGCATGGCGTGCCGGTCCCGCCGCCGAGCGCGGGCCGAGTGCGGGACCCCGAAACGGAGCGTGCCGCGTTCGACGGGTTCAGTACAGGACTGGAAAGAGCGAGCAGGGGAACCGACTCGAACATGACGAATGACGGGGCCCCAAGGCGTGGGGCGGACCCGAGGGGAAAGAGAGCACAGGATGACTAGGCCATCACCAACCATCAGCGTCGACGCACAGAACTTCAACTGGCTGGTCAGCAGGTTCACCCAGAACACAGCCGGGGCGATCGGTGCGATCGCGGTCTCGGCGGACGGTCTGCTGGTCGCGGTGTCGGCAGGTTTGGAGCGGGCCAACGCCGACCGGCTGGCGGCGATCTCATCGGCCATGCTCGGCTTGGCCAACGGCATCTCCGACAGCCACCCGCTCGGTGCCCCGGACAAGGTCATCATCGAACTCGAACGCGGCTACCTGCTGGTGTGCACGATCAGCATCGGGTGCTCGCTCGGCGTCCTGGCGACCAAGCAGGCCAGCCTGGGCTCGATCGCCTACGAGATGGCGATGTTCGCCAACCGGGCCAGCACGGTCCTGACACCGCAGCTGATCGAAGAACTCAAGAACACCGTCGGATAGCAGTCGCGCGCAGCCAAATGAGGGGGAGGGCGATGAGCGGACCAGGAATGCCGTCGGCGCACGAGCGAGGCACGGACGTGTCTCGGCTGCGGCCGTACCTGCTGACCTCCGGCCGTGCCCAGCCGGTCGACGACACATTGGAGATCGAGGCGCAGGTCCTCTCGAGCGACCTCGGTACCGCGGCGCACCACACACTCGCCTTCGAACTGCGGGAGATCATCACGTTGTGCCGCACCACCAGGTCCGTCGCCGAGATCGGCGCGGTCCTCGGCCTGCACATCGGCGTCGCGCGGGTGCTCGTCGCCGATCTCGCCGCACTCAGGTACGTCATGGTTCGCAGGCCCGGCGTCGGGCTCGCCCACGATCTGGGCATGATCGAAAGGGTCATTCGTGGACTCGAAGCAATTCGCTGAGCGCACCGAGGGCGGCACCCGGCCACCCGCCCCGGTAAAGATCGTCATCGCGGGCGGTTTCGGCGTCGGCAAGACGACGGCGGTGGCGTCCATCTCGGAGATCTCGCCGTTGCGGACCGAAGCCGCGATGACCTCGGTCGGCGCGGCGATCGACCGGGGCGAGGCGGTGCCGACGAAGACCACGACGACGGTCGCCATGGACTTCGGCTGCATCACCATCGACGACGAGGTGAAGCTCTACCTGTTCGGCACCCCGGGCCAGGACCGCTTCGGCTTCATGTGGGGCGACCTCGTGCGGGGTGCCCTCGGCGCTCTCGTCATCGTCGACACCAGACGCATGGACGACTGCTACCCCGCCGTCGACTACTTCGAGAAGGCCGGACTCCCGTTCGTCGTGGGGGTCAACATGTTCGGCGGTTCGCTGTCTCATGATCAGAATGACATCCGCTGGGCTTTGGCGATCGCCGACGACGTCCCGCTGGTCACCTTCGACGCCCGACAGACGCTGTCGGTACGCGATGCTCTGCTCGCGGTCCTGCGCAACACTTATGCGAAGGCGCGCGTCGCGACCGCCTAGTGCCGTGGCCCCTGACGTTCACTGTATTGGACAAGCCGATGCGGTGGACGTCAGTGGGCGCCGCGCCGGTGATGGTCGCAAAAGGACAATTTCGTGCCCGTGCGGCTCGGTCCCGCCACAAAAGGCCGGACCATCTCCCACTCATACTCGCGACGGTCGTCCGCTGGTAATGATGTTGTTCCCCACGATTCAATCCTCGCGCATACACTCGGTATCGAGTAACGAGAGATGAACCGTAAGTAGCGATTGCCGTCCGCCGATCGACGGGCGGCGACCCTCCCGGAACGCCGCCGTTCGCCGTCGACCGGACCGACTTGTCCGCGGGCTGGGTCCGGGCCGGGTCCGCGCACGAGCGGCCGTGAGGCGGCTCACCCCCCTTGAGGGCCGGGTCACAAGGCTGTGTGGCCGCCGACACCTGAGGTCGATCGACCCCGCCTCGGCGGGCGGGCAGCTACGCTGAATGGACGCGCCTGATTGGCGCATTGAGAATAATCCGGCGGCAGCATTGACGAAACGATCGGTCGACGCCGAACGACGCACAGGGTAATTCTGTCTTTCCGGGACATTTTTCGAGCTCTTCACAGTGCGCGAGACGGGTGGTAAAGTCCCGCGCCTGGGGCGGCTAAGAATACTTACACTTGGTCACCGAACGAGTATTAGTGGTGACGAATCCCGCGCGTCGAAGCGGATTGGGGGCTATTTGGGGTGAGCGCGTTGGCGTCTTTTGTGTGGTGCGCGCGACGGTATGACGTCGGTCCCGACTGGGCCACTTGGCCGAATATCGGACGATGTCGTACTCGACGGCCATAGTCTGACGGAAAAGTGTTCACGACAGATTCATTGCGAGCCCAGTTCCGCTTCACAGCCCGCGCTGACATACCCGTTTCCACCGTCGTGGAAGCGTCCGGCGGCCTGCCGGTCGAGCGCTGGAGTGCGTTCCCGGGTGTGAGAGAGGCCACGCGATGAATTCATGTGATGAATTCGAGAGGCGATCGTGAATTTCAAGGTGTCACCTGACTTGTGCCTGTCGGACATGTTGCGCGCGAGCGCTCTCGCTCATCCCGATCGAACAGCGGTCTCCTGCGGTCAGGACCGACTCACGTTTCGGCAGCTCAACGAGCGTGGCGAACGCATCGCGGGCCACCTGCGGCGGCTGCGCGTCGCGCCGGACGAGCCGGTGGGCATCTTCATGGAGCCCTCCGTCGACCTCATGACGAGTGTCTGGGGTGTCCTGCACGCGGGCTCGGCCTATCTCCCGCTGTCGCCGGACTACCCCGACGAGCGCATTCGCTACATGATCGCCGACTCCCAGACCCGGATCATCCTGGTCGACGAGAGCCTGACGCGACGATTATCCCGCCTGGCGCCACCCGAGACGCAGATCATCACTCTCGCGCAGGCAGGTGAGGACCACGGTGCGACCGCTGTCGGCCCCCGGCAGCTCGGCAGCCTGGCGTACGTCATCTACACCTCCGGGAGCACGGGCCGCCCGAAGGGCATCGAGGTCGAACACCGCGGCATCGTCAACCAGATGCGCTGGCTCGCCGCCGCCTGTGGGCTGGACGGAAGCCGCACGGTGCTGCAGAAGACGCCGCTGAGCTTTGACGCGGCCCAGTGGGAAATCCTCGCTCCCGCGTGCGGCAGCACGGTGGTCATGAGCGAACCCGGGGTTTACGGCGATCCTGAGCGCCTCATTGAGTTGATCATGACTAACAGCATCACCGCCATGCAGGGCGTACCGACCCTCTGGCAGGCCCTCGTCGACACCGGCCGACTGTCCCGCTGCACCTCGCTCACCCAGATCTTCAGCGGCGGCGAGGCCCTCTCGAAGAGCCTCGCGGTCGAACTGCTCGACGCGCTGCCCGGTTGCGAGCTGGTCAACCTGTACGGCCCCAGCGAGTGCACCATCAACACCTCCGCGCACACCGTCGACCCGGACACGGTCCAGTACGGACCGGACGTCATCCCCATCGGCAAGCCGGTCGACGGCGTGGCCTACTACATCCTCGACGAGAACCGGTCGCCGGTCGCGCCGGGCGCGAGCGGCGAGCTCCACATCTCCGGTGTGCAGCTCGCTCGCGGGTACCTGAACCGTCCTGACCTGACCGCGGACCGGTTCACCAAGAACCCGTTCTCCACCGATCCCCGCTACGGCAGGCTCTACCGCACCGGCGATCTCGCCCGGTGGAACGCC
This sequence comes from Actinomycetota bacterium, assembly GCA_030857905.1. GTDB lineage: Bacteria > Actinomycetota > Actinomycetes > Mycobacteriales > Pseudonocardiaceae > Actinokineospora. The sequence goes on along the minus strand of JALZNB010000434.1, from coordinate 8,300 downwards.
GACGGCAGCGTGCAGTTCCTCGGCCGGACCGACAGCCAGGTGAAGCTGCGCGGTTTCCGCGTCGAGCTGGACGAGATCAAGGTCGCCATCGAGGCGCACGACTGGATCAAGCGCGCGGCGGTCGTCGTCCGCGAGGACCCGCGCACCGGGGCCAACCTCGTCGCGTTCACCGAGTTGGACCCGACCAAGGCCGCGGTGATGGACCAGGGCAATCACGGCGCGCACCACCAGTCGAAGCAGAGCAAGGTGCAACTCACCGCGCAGCTCTCGAACCTCGGGCACCGCGACGACCCCGACCGGCCGCGCGTCGAGCTGCCCGGCAGTGCGCCGACCGCGCACCAGCGGCAGAAGGTGTTCGCCCGCAAGACTTACCGGTTCTTCGAGGGCGGCGAGGTCACCCGCGACGACATTCTCCAGCTTCTCGCCGAGCGACCGCCGCGCCCCGCGGGGCCCAGGGTGCTGGAGACGCTGACCCTCGCCGAACTCGGTGAGGTGCTGCGCTACTTCGGCCAGTTCCCGAGTACCGAACGGCTGCTGCCCAAGCATGGCTACGCCTCGCCCGGCTCGCTGTACGCCACCCAGCTCTACCTGGAGCTGTCCGGCGTGGCCGGGATCGAGTCCGGCCACTACTACTACCACCCTGTCGAGCACGCACTTCTGCTGATCCGCAAGACGCGCGCGGTCGGGCCGGTGTTCCGGGTCCACTTCATCGGGCGCAGGTCCGCGATCGAGCCGGTGTACCGCGACAACATCCAGGAGGTCCTCCAGTTCGAGGCGGGCCACATGATCGGCCTGTTCGACGCGGTGCTGCCCGCCTACGGCCTGCGCATCGCCGAGGGCGAGCCTGCCCCCGAGGTCAAGGACGAGCTGGAGTGCGCGGACGAGGACTACTACCTGGCGACGTTCGAGGTGGCCACGACCGCCATCGGTGACGCGGACGACGTCGTCGACTTCTACGTGCAGGCCCACCCCGGTCGGATCGCCGACCTGCCCGGCGGGCAGTACCACTACGTCGACGGCGACCTGCGGCGAGTGTCCGACGAGCTGGTGCTCAAGCGACATGTCATCGCCATCAACCAGCAGGTGTACGAGCGCGCGAGCTTCGGGATCAGCCTGCTCAGCAGTGCCACCGACCCGTGGACGCGCTATGTCGACCTCGGCCGCGCGTTGCAGCGCCTGCAGATGAACAGCATCGGTCTCGGCCTCATGTCGTCCGGCTACAGCTCGGAGACGGGCCACGACCTGTTGTCGGCGCGGCGCATCGCCGAGGTACTCGGCACCGGTCACGGCGTCGCCTCCTACTTCGCCGTCGGTGGTCGCGTCAGCGAGGAGCAACGCCTCAGCGACGGGATGAAGGAGGACGCCGTACACATGCGGGGTCCGGCCGAGATCATCAAGGACGACCTCGCCGAACGCCTGCCCCGCTACATGGTGCCCAACCGGGTCACGGTGCTCGACGCGTTCCCGCTCACGGCCAACGGGAAGATCGATGTGCCCGCGTTGCGCGCGTTGGACAAGGCCACTGCGGACCACACCGACGCGCCGATCGTGGCTCCACGCACGCCCACCGAGGAAGCGATAGCGGGCCTGTGGCAGCAGGCGTTGAAGCGCTCGTCGGTGTCCATTCGGGACGACTTCTTCGCCAGTGGCGGCCACTCCCTCACCGCGGTCAGCCTGATCGGCCAGATCAATCGTGAGATGGGCGTCAGCCTGCCGTTGCAGGTGTTGTTCGAATCCCCGACCATCGCCGAGCTGGCCAGGCGGGTCGACCGGGACTCGACCACGGCGCTGTCGCGGTTGGTGCGGTTGCGCGCCGACGGCGCCCGTCAGCCGATCTTCTGCTGGCCCGGTCTCGGCGGCTACCCCATGAGCCTGCGGCTGCTGGCGAGCAAGCTGCACATGGACCGCCCGGTCTACGGCGTCCAGGCGCACGGCATCAACCCCGGCGAGGTCCCCTACTCGACCTTCGCCGAGATGGCCGAGCGGGACATCGAACTCATCAGGCGGGTGCAGCCGACGGGGCCTTATGTCCTGTGGGGCTACTCCTTCGGCGCCAGACTCGCTTTCGAGGTGGCTCACCGACTGGAGCGGGCCGGTGAGCGGGTTGAGAACCTGATTCTTCTCGCCCCCGGCAAGCCGCCGGTGGAGTCGGACGAGCAGCCGGTGACGGACAAGCCGCTGAGCTTCGACGACACCACCTTCGTGTCGATCCTGTTCTCGGTGTTCGCGGGCAACCTCGACCAGCCCGCGCTCGGCGAATGCCTGGCCGCGACGAAGGACGAGGACACGTTCATCGCCTTCGTCCTGCGGCGCTTCGAGCACCTCGACGAGGACCTGGTGCGGCGCCTCGTCGGCGTCGTGCGGCAGACCTTCCGGTTCGAGTACACCGGGGAGGAATTCGCCGAACGGCGGATCGTCGCGCCCGTCACCGTGTTCACCGCGGGCGGGGACCAGGACTCGTTCATCGACGGCGACCACGCGCACCTCCTCACGCCGCCGACGATCGTGCGACTGGAGGCCGATCACTACAGCCTCCTGCGCACATCGGGAATCGACGAACTCATCGACGCGATCGCGCTCGCGGACACCAGAAGAAAGGCCCTTGCAGTGCCACACGTCAGCATCAAGCACTTCCCGCACAACCTCGACGCCGACCAGACCTCGGACTTGGTCCTGGCCATCACCAGCGCGGTGAAGACCGCGTTCGCCTGTGATGAGGGGGCCGTGTCTATCGCCCTTGAGCCCGTCGCCCAGGACGCCTGGAACGAGCGCGTGTACGTCCCGGAGATCGTCAACAGCAAGGGAACGCTCGTCAAGGTGCCGAACTACTGATTCGCCACCACCCGCATCGGGTGTGGTGGCCGGGCCGCCGAGTGGCAGTGCGACGACACAAGGAGGACCACATGCGCAGGACGATCGCCAGGGCCAGCGAAGACTTGACGATGATCGTCTCGCGCGACCCGTCGATCCGCGGTCGCGCGGAGGCGCTGTTGCATCCGGCGCTGCCCGCGCTGTGGGCGCATCGGCTGGCGCACGTCCTGCACGGTCGCGGGCACCGTCAACGCGCGCGAATCGTGGCCTACCTGGCGCGAGTCGTCACCGGTATCGAGATCCACCCGAGCGCGCGTCTCGGCAGGCGCGTGTTCATCGATCACGGTGCTGCGGTGGTGATCGGCGAGACCGCCCAGATCGGCGACGACGTCACGATCTTCCACCAGGTCACCCTCGGCGCGGTCGGTTGGTGGCGTGACGCGAAGCGGGAGCCCGGCGAACGCAGGCACCCGGTGATCGGCGACCGGGTGGTGCTCGGCGCCGGTGCGACGGTGCTCGGCCCGATCACCATCGGCGACGACGCGCTGATCGGCGCCTCGTCCCTGGTTCTCACCGACGTTCCGGCGCGCGCCAGGGTGCACGCCCCGGCAGCGGTGATCGTGCCCGCCAAGTCGCCCACCGACCTCCCCGAGCCCGCGCTGGCACTGAGCGCCCTGGCCAGCGCCGGGTGCTGGTGACGCCGCACCCCCACCCCTTTTCCGTCATCTGTCCGCCGACCGAGGGTCGGCGCGCCACCGGAGGCACACGTGTTACATCTCGGTGTTCTTGAAAGCAATCTCTCGGGTTCCGGTTTCGAAGGTTTACAGATCGCCAAGGAACTCGGCTGCCGCGTCACCTTCTTCACCCGCGACCTCGATCGCTATCTGGAGGTGCCCGGCGGTCCGGCCTACTTCGACAAGTACGTCGACAAGATCGTGCACTGCGAGACGAACATCCTCCAGGAGCTGCTGCCGCACGTGCACGAAGCGGCGGCCGACCAGCCCTTCGACGCGTTCCTCACGCTGGCGGAGTACGACGTCGTCGTCGCCGCCGAGGTCGCGATCATCCTCGGTCTGCCGACGGTCAGCGTCAACGGCGTCGCGGTGGCGCGCAACAAGGCGTTGATGCGCAGGCGGTGCGCCGAGGTCGGCCTGCCGATGCCCGCGTTCCGCACCGTGGAAACCCCCGAGCAGGCGGAGCTGGCCGCGATGGAGGTCGGCCTGCCGTGCGTGGTGAAGCCCGCCGACGAGACCAGTAGCGCCGACGTCCGGCTCATCACGACCCCCGCCCAGGCGGCCGAGCACGTGGCGCTGATCCAGTCGCGGCACGAGAACACCCGCGGTCAGAGCCGCTACCACGAGCTGATGGTCGAAGAGTGCGTGATCGGCCCCGAGGTCAGCGTGGAGCTGCTCGCCCAGGGCGACCGCGTCGAGGTCCTCGGGGTGACGGACAAGGCCCTGGCAGGCCAGGGCTACTTCGTCGAACTCGCCCACACCTTCCCATCGACCTTGCCCGAAGAAACCGTGCGCGCCTGCGGTGAGCTGGCCGCCGACGCGTTGCGCGCGGTCGGGTTCGACCTCGGCATGGCGCACGTCGAGATCCGGGTGACCGAGTCGGGCCCGAAGCTGATCGAGATCAACCCACGCCCGGCGGGCGGGAAGATCACCTACCTGGTGGACCGCGCCCTGGGGATTTCCTCGCTGGAGCTGGCGACCCGGCAGTACCTGGGGCAGCCGCTGCCCGTGGACGCCGTGCCCGCGAAGCCGATCGCGGGGGCCGCGATCCGCTATCTGACGGCGACCCCGGGGCGAGTCGTGTCGATCACCGGGCAGGACCGGGCAGCCGCGTTGCCCGGTGTGCTCGAAGTGACGCTCAAGCCGAAGGTGGGTAGCGAGCTGCGCGAGCTCCGGCGCAACGGCGACCGGGCCGGTCACGTGCTCGTGGTCGCCGAGACCGCGGCGCTCGCGCACCGGATCGCCGAAGCGGCGGCGCACGAGATCAACATCCACACCGAGCCGGTGACCACGCGGCCGATCGCGAACACGATCGCCGACCTGGTGGGCGGTACCCCGCTGGTGCGGCTGCCGCTCGACCGGATCATGGACCGAGAGCTCGGCGACGTCGAGGTGTTGGCCAAGGTCGAGTCGCTCAACCCGCTGTCGAGCAGCAAGGACCGAGCCGCGTTGTCAATGATGCGGGGCGCCGAGGAGCGCGGCCTGCTCATCCCGGGCAGCGGCACGGTAGTCGAGGCCACCTCGGGCAACACCGGCATCTCACTCGCCGCACTGGCCGGGGCCCGCGGCTACCGCTGCATCATCGTGCTGCCGGACAACGCCACCCCGGAGCGTCGCGCCATCCTGGGCGCGCTAGGCGCCGAGGTCGTGCAAACCCCGCACACCAGTGGTTACGCCGGAGCGGTCGCCAAGGCCGAAGAGATCCACCTGGCCACCCCCGGTTCGTGGTTCTGCTGCCAGCACGACAACCAGGACAACGTGCGCGCGCACTACGAGACGACCGGCCCCGAGATCTGGGCGGACACCGAGGGCCGGGTGGACGTGTTCGTGTGCGGTGTCGGCACCGGCGGGACGCTCAGCGGCGCGGGCCGATACCTCAAGGAACGGAACCCGTCCGTGCACCTCGTCGCGGTGGAACCGGCGGGGTCGCCGTTGCTCTCCGGCGGTGAACCTGGGACGCACTGCATTCCTGGCTTCAACGGCGGTTTCATCGCCCCGACAACCAACCAGGAACTCATCGACGAGGTCATCGCCGTGTCCGATGAGGACGCGCTGCGGGCGACCCGGCAGTTGGCGCTGCGGGCAGGGTTGCTGGGCGGCGTCTCGACAGGGGCGATCGTGCACGCGTGTGGTGTGGTGGCAAGCCGTCCGGAGTACGCGGGAAGCCGGATCGTCACCCTGTTGCCGGACACCGGCGAGCGGTACCTGAGCCTGTGGACCCGGCAAGCCGCGGTGCCCGACCTGGTCGCGGCGGGCCGGTGACCGCCATCGATTCCGGGGACGACCGGCCTCGGCTGCTGATGGTCATGCCGTACCGGCAGTTGGTGCGCAAGGCGAAGGCCGAAGGGTTCTGGGTCGGCGCGATCTGGGATCCGGCGCTCCAGTCGGCGGACTACCTCGACGACGTACGCGAAGCCGCGGACTTCTTCGTGCTGGCCGACTTCGGCGACGACGAAGAGCTGCGCCGAACCATCCGCGAGGTCGCGCGCGAGCACGACGTGTCGACGATCTATCACATCGGCCGCGAGGACAGCATGGTCAGCACCTACGAGGTGGCCGAGGATCTGCGGGCCGAACTCAATCCCGCGTCGGCGATCCGACTGCTGGCCGACAAGCACGCGATGCGGGAACTGCTCGCCGAACGGGGACTGTCCGCGGTGACCTTCGCCGCAGCCGAGACCCGGCACGACGTGGCCGACGCGCTGCGGACGGTCGGGTACCCCGCGGTGGTCAAACCGACGGCGCTGGCGGGCAGCCGCGGGGTGTTCCTGTGGCAGGGGCCCGACGACCGGGAGGCATGGACGGCGGCGGTCGACCAATACGCCTACGACGGCCCGTTTCTCGTCGAGGAATACCTGCGTGGCCCCGAGTACAGCGTGGAGACGCTGAGCGCGGACGGCGAGCACCAGATCATCGGGATCACCGAGAAGTGGCTCGGTCCGCCGCCGTCGTTCGTCGAGGTCGGACACGTGCATCCGGCGCCGCTGCCGGACGACCGACGACAGGCCATCGAAGAGTTGACCATCGCGCTGCTCACCGTCTGCGGATACCGCTTCGGGCCCGCGCACACCGAGGTGATCTGGACCGAGAACGGCCCGAGGATCGTCGAGTCGCAGGCCCGACTGGGCGGCGACCGCATCCCCCGCCTGGTCGAGCTGAGCACCGGGTTGGACATCGAACAGGCGATCTTCGCGAGACTGGCGGGGCACTCACCCGAGCCGGTGTCCCACACGGCGACGGCGATCGTGCGCTACTTCACGTTCCCGCCCGGCCTGGTCGAGGAAATACGCGGTGTGGACGCGGTCCGGGCACTGGACCACGTCGACGAGTTGGCGATGGGTATCGAGCCGGGACAGCACGCCCCGGCGGTACGGGACTCCAAGAGCCGCCACGGACATGTCATCGTGTCCGGTACCACGCCCGAGCAGGCCCGCGCCCGCTGCGACGAGGTGCTCTCGATGATCGAAGCCGTCATCGATGGCGAGTCCGCGCCCGCGGACGGCGTGATCGATGCGGCGTTGCGAGCCCCGGCTTGACCATCACCGTCGCCGGTATCCACAGGTATACGAGAGGTATTGACATGCGCTGTTCCATCCCGTCGACCGGTACGTCGGCATGACCGCCCCCGAAGCAGGCCAGGTGCTCTTCATCGGGTACAACGCCGCCTACCTGCGTGCGATCGACGGGAAGGTTCCGACCGGTTCCGTCGTCGTCATCGAGGAGCCCGACATCATCCGCAAGCGCGAGCTCGCGAACGCGTCGACCCGTTTCGACTGCCTCGACCGCATCGTCGCCGGGAGCTACCAGCAGTCGGCGGACGTACTCGACATCGCCGTCGGGCTCAACGCCACCCGGCCGGTGCTGGCGGTCGTCCCCGGCCTCGAATACGCGGTACCCGCCACGGCCGCTGTGGCCGCGAAGCTCGGACTGCCGGGCGCGACCGAACCGGCCGCGCAAGCGTTGCGGGACAAGGTCCGGCTCCGCGAAGTCGCGGGAGCGGGCGGCGTGCGCAACCCCCGCTGGCGCGAGGTGTTCGGCCCGGACGACATCCTGGACTTCGCGGGCGACGGCCCGGTCGTGGTCAAGCCCGCGAACCGGCAGGCGAGCGTGGGCGTGCAGTTGCTGGACTCGGTCGACCGAACCTCCGCCGAACAGGCGTGGGCACGGACCTCGGGTGCCAGCGAGTACGAGCAGGTCCCCGATCGCGATCTCGCCTGGCGCTTCCTGGCCGAAGAACGCTTGCGCGGCCCCGAGTACAGCATCGAGGCACTGGTTCGCGACGGCGAGATCGTGTTCGAGAACGTCACCGCCAAGTCCCTGATCCCCGGGCCGTACCCGGTGGAACTCGGTCACCTGCTGCCCGCGCCACTCGACCCGCCGACCCAGGCCGCGTTCGGCACCGCGCTGCGGGCCCTGGTCGCCGCGATCGGCTTCCAGACCGGCATCCTGCACGCCGAGTGGATCCTGGACGAGGACGGTCCGGTACTGGTGGAGTGCGCGGGCCGCTGCCCGGGCGACTACCTGATCGACCTGGTCGACCTGGCCTACGACACCCGGATTCGGCTGACCCTGATCGACCTGCTCGCGGGCCGCCCGGTCACGCTCCCCCAGGCCGCTCGTCAGGCTTCGGCGATCCGGTTCCTGGCCGCCGAACCGGGCACGGTGACCGAGATCGCCGGTCTCGACGCCGCGGGGGAGCTGCCTGGCGTGCACGCACTGGAAGTGGACGTCGAGGTCGGAGGAGACGTTCGACCG